>NZ_QUEC01000022.1:0-73828 GCF_003478095.1 Clostridium sp. AF34-10BH | reverse complement strand
ATCGGTCGAGGGCTTGACCAAAGGTTTTGGATAGGAAAAGGATGTAAGTTAGGATATAAAGATTAGATTTCAGTGTTCGGTTTTGAGGGAACAAAATTCCCTTTATAAGTAGCTTGGCAATACACGGAAAATGCGTAGCATTTTCTTAAATGGCTTTGCTACGCAAAGACATTTTCCTCGATAGCTCAATGGTAGAGCACTCGGCTGTTAACCGAGTTGTTGTAGGTTCGAGCCCTACTCGGGGAGTTTTTTTATCAGATACATTAGATACGCCAAGCGGCGATAACACGCGGCTCCATGGTCAAGCGGTTAAGACATCGCCCTTTCACGGCGGTAACACGGGTTCGATTCCCGTTGGAGTCATCTGATCTCAGATCAGTCCCGAAAGGGTTGCGGACCTTTAGCTCAGTTGGTTAGAGCAACCGGCTCATAACCGGTCGGTCCTGGGTTCGAGTCCCCGAAGGTCCACTGAAAGCAGTTCCATTTCATAAGATAAATAATAAATATGGCCCAGTGGCTCAGTTGGTTAGAGCGTCGCCCTGTCACGGCGAAGGTCGTCGGTTCGAGTCCGATCTGGGTCGCTAAAGATTTTCATTAATCTTTATGGGGTCTTAGCTCAGCTGGGAGAGCATCTGCCTTACAAGCAGAGGGTCATAGGTTCGAGCCCTATAGGCCCCATTTTTATGTTTGAAATGAAGAAAAACGTCTTTATGCGTATGCATAGAGGCGTTTTTTGTGTATACGATGAGCCAAGTACAGATTTGTGCTTGCACAAGAATCTGTATTTGGAGGAAAATAACTGTTTTGGAATTATTTGTATTTATGGCACATTGACGAAAAACGAAAGAATAGCTATGATGGAGTAATACAAGTACCGGGAAGGTGGGGAAAATAATGGAGCAGCGCATTTTGCAATATCGAAAACAAATAGATGAGTGGCTTCAGAAAATGGAGCAGAGAGCGCAGACATTATCACAGGACGGCGAATACTCAACGCAAGCGATACAGAGACAGTCGGATACACAGAAAACTGATACAGAGAAAACGGATACTGAGGAACAGACTATGCAGGAAATGGTTCAGGACAAGCTTCAGGAGCATCTGGTGCAGGTGGGATTTTTTCAGCATGAGCGCCTGATCCATCTGATCGTTACGGTGACTTTTGCGTTGTTAGAGATGCTGGCGATTGTCTTAAGTGTGATCTCTGACAGCCTTTTTACCTTATTACTCCCGGTAGTGATCCTGATCCTGCTGATCCCGTACATCCGTCACTATTATATTCTGGAGAACGAAGTGCAGAAAATGTATGTGCAGTACGACAGGATGCTTAGATTACAACGTAAGGTAGGCGGTACCGGCGAAGGAAAGTAAGGGGAAAGTATGGAGATTTATAGCAAAAATCATAAAATAAGAATATTTGCCATAACCATTCTGACAGCGGCAATTTTTCTACTTACCGGCTGCGGTCAGTCGGAGGAAACAGTCTATCAGATTCCGGAGGATAAAAAACTGATCGTATATACTGCTCATAAAGAGGAAGTATATGAACCGATCATCAAAGAATTCGAGGAGCGTACAGGGATTTTTGTGGAACTCAAGGCAGGAGATACTTTGGCACTTTTTGATGAATTACAACAGGATGCGCCTGGTACCTTTGATGTCATGTTCGGTGGCGGTATTGAGAATTTTGAGGAGTGCAGAGACTATCTGGAACCTTATAAGGTCAGCGAAATAGATCAAATTGCGGAACAGTATCGCACGGAGGGAGATGCCTATACGCCCTTTTCTGTGCTGCCGACTGTATTTATCTATAACAATAAACTGGTCTATCCCGTAGCGGCTCCCAGAACCTGGGAGGAATTGCAGACCGATCGTTGGAAGGGAAAGATTGCGTTCGCAGATCCCACGAAATCCGGCAGTAGTTATACAGCACTCTGCACGATGCTTCAGGTATCGGATCAGGATGCGCAGAAGACTTTGGAGGACTTTACCGGTGCACTGGATGGTTACCTGTCGCCCTCATCTGTTGCAGTGCTGGAGGAAGTCAATGCCGGTACCAGACTGGTAGGTATTACCACGGAGGGAATGGCGAGACAGAAGATTCTGGAAGGTGCAGATATTACGGTGATCTACCCCACGGACGGCACCAGTGCCATACCGGATGCCACAGCAATCGTCAAGGGCGCAAAGCATATGGAAAATGCTAAATTATTTCTGGAATTTACCGTCAGTAGTGATGTACAGAGACTGGTGGAGGAAGCCTTTTTCCGGAGAACTGTCCGCAATGATATGGAAGAGTATGCAGCACCGGAGCAGACAAAATTAAAAACGATCGATTATGATATTCATTGGGCTTCTCAGGAAAAGGAAAAAATTCTGAACACATGGGAGACGTTACAGGGGAGAACAGATGAAAAAGTGGATTAAAAAGTCGTTTCACAGACAGTTGCTGGTCTGCTTCGGTGTAGTTGCGTTATTGCCGTTATTGCTTTTTGGGGTATCCCTGATCCAGACTATGGAGACCAAGATCAACAGCGATTATGAGAAAAAAGTAACAGAGCAGGCGGAACAGATAGATGCTGGCATATTGGAATTGTTTCAGGAGTTCGAGACGGTAGTGGAGAATATAAATGCTAACACCCGGATCGTGGACCAGATAGGTGAAGATGACACCTGGTCGAAGAGCAAGATTTACCTGCAATTCTACCGGGAAGTGACTGATTACAGAGAATATGCCCAATTTGATCTGTATGATAAAAACGGAAAATGTATTTACACTACGGCACAGGGAAGTGCCAAGAGGGATCTGCCTGTATACTGGGGCATCCTGAAAGCAGTCGAGGATAGTAAAGAGACGCTGGTGCTGCGGCGTGCAGATACTAATGACAGCAAGATTTTATTGTATGCAGCTGGTAAACTTATGGGAAAAGACGGTATACCGGAAGGTTATATTGTGATCAGCATGCGCGCAGAAAATTTTGAAAAAGTGCTTCATGATAAGGGAAATGCCAAAGCGGAGGTAGCAATCATGGACCCCTTCTGGAGAACCATTTATGATAATGGTAACCTGCAGACAGATCAGATCCGTCAGGAACTGATGAGTGGTCATAAATTGTTGGGGGTCTATCGGGCAGGAGAATTGTTGATCCAGCCCTTGGGAGAGAGTGGTCTGTATACTGTGATGGCGTGTCCCAGTGTATTTTCCAGGGAAGTTCTAAGTTCCATGTACCGCGTACTGACGGTGATGCTGACCATCAGTGTATTGCTGTGTGTGATCGTAGCATCCCGTGTGGGGCGGAATATGACGAAACCCATTGAACGGATGAATACTGCCATGCGTACTCTACAGGAGGGAGATCTGAGTGTAAGAATTGCCTCCGACAGGGAGGATGAATTGGGACAAATGTCCCGGAACTTTAATATCATGGCCAATGAGCTGGAACAGAGTGTGCAGGATAAGGTGGAGAAGCAGAAGGAACTGAATGCCTCCCATATTGCCATGATGCAGGCACAGTTAAATCCCCATTTCCTGTATAACACACTGGACACCATGAAATGGGTGGCGAAAGCCAACCATATCCCGGAGATCGCTACCATGGCGGCGGGACTGGCGAAGATCCTTAGGACCAGTATCTCCAAGAGACAGTTCATCTATCTGAAAGAAGAACTGGAACTGGTGAACTGTTATGTAGATATCCAGAAGATCCGTTTCAATGATAAGTTCTTGTATGCCGTGGATCTGCAAGAGGGACTGGAAGAGTGCGTGATCCCCAAGCTGATCATACAGCCCATCGTGGAGAACTCGGTACTACACGGATTAAAGGAGAGTGAAGAAGGAAATATCCTTGTGCGGATCACAGAACAGGAAGATGTCCTGTGTATTGAAGTAACCGATGACGGCTGTGGCGCTCCTGAAGAACGGATGGATGCCATCAATCACAGAAGACAGGAGCAGCTGGTGGGGCATATCGGAGTATCCAATGTGGACACGATCATCCGGCTGACCTATGGGGAAGAATACGGCATTCATATGGAGAGTCTTACCCCAAATATCGAAAACACTATGGACGGACAGCGAACAGAAGAGGAAGGCGAAGTCCACGGCACGAAAGTGACATTACGGCTGCCGGTAAGATACGGAGAAGCTTGAGAAACCGATACAGAGCAACGGACAGAGAGGAATTTTTACCGGATAGTGGGGAATATGCAGAAAACGGGAAGAAATAATGGAGGGAGTAATAAGATGTACAAAGTGATCGTGATCGATGATGAGATGCTGGTGCGCAGAGGTATTGTGATGGAGACGGACTGGCAGGCACTGAACTGTGTCGTTGTGGCGGAAGCCGGCAATGGGATTGAAGGACTGGAAGCCGTGCGGAAATATCATCCGGATCTGCTGATCTGCGATATCCGTATGCCCAAAATGGACGGTATCGAAATGCTGAAGGAACTGCGGGCAGAAGGCAATGATGTCAGTGTGATCTTTTTAACTGCTTACAGTGAATTCTCCTATGCGCAGAGCGCCCTGAAATTATTGGCCAGTGACTATCTGTTAAAGCCTTTTGGAGACGGGGAACTGGAACAGGCAGTGAGCAATGCACTGGAGAAACGTAAGAGGACACAGGAAAAATTGGAAAACAGCAAGGAGGAGCCGCTTCCCGAACTGGTCTTAAATAAAGGCGATAAGAGCAAATATGTCATGGCAGCCGTAGACTATATTTCCGCTCATTATGGGGATCCGGAACTATGTGTGGCCCAGATCGCAGAGCACCTGGGGATCAGTGAAGGACATTTGAGTCATACATTCAAAAGGGAGACGGATTATACGGTGGCGGCATACATTACCAGAGTGCGTATGCGTACTGCCATGAAACTGTTGAATGACTGCCGGAATAAGGTGTATGAAGTCGCAGAACAGGTAGGCTATCGTGATGTTGCACATTTTTCCAGCAGCTTTAAGCGGATTGTTGGTGTTACTCCTTCCGAATACCAGGATAGAAGCATGTAAAGATACAAAGATGCACAAAAGAAACGACAAAATAACTGAAAAACTATACATAGTATCAGAAATATTAAAATAATAACAGTTTTGCCTTATACAAATTGCTGAATTCCCAACGTATAATAGAATCATCAGAACGGAAGTGGGAAATATCCCATTCCAAGTACGTGGACCATGAAGGGTTATACAAACTATATGTTTCAAGGGAGGACAGCATATGAAGAAAAGAGTAGTATCGTTACTTATGATCTGTGCACTGAGTGTTGGTATGTTAGCCGGATGCGGCAGCAGCGAGACCCAGAACCAGGCAACTGGAAGCGCAGATAACACACAGACAGCCGGAACCGAGACGGTGGCAGAGACCAAGACCCCGGAGGTAGCCGACGACGCAAATCTTACTGCAACTCAGCAGATCATCAAACAGGCAGAAGGAATGACCATGGAGGAACTGGCACAGAAGGCCATCGAAGAATCCAACGGCAAGACCTTTTACGGTGTAGGTAATTCCAGCCGTGGTAAAGCAGCACTTCCTCTGTTCATCGAGTATCTGCAGTCTATTGATCCTTCTTACAGCATGGAATTTGACTGGCAGCAGCCTAAGAACAACAAGATCTTTGAACAGCTGACCGCTGATTCCCTGAAGCCGGAAGGAACCTTCGCAATGACCCTGATCCAGGATGGTAATCAGATCGAATCCAAGATGACACAGACCGGAATACTTGATACGTTCATTCCCAAGGAATGGGCAGAGGCTAACGGAACCACACCCGATGCGGTGGACGGTTATCTGGCATTACAGACGCTGAATAAGGTATTCGAATACAACTGTACCGGAGATAAAGTATATGACAACTGCTGGGACTTCGTAGCGGAAGGAACTCACGCATTGTTCATGGATATTGATTCCGAGGTTGTAGGTAAGAATTTCCTGTACATGCTGACCGAAGACAAATACGCAGCCATGTTAAAGGATGCTTTCAATGCATTACCCGCTGATGAGCAGGCTTACTTCCAGCCCACGATTGATGAGATGGAATCCGAGGCAAATGATTTAGGCTTAGGAGCTGATGGTAAATATGCCCTGGCATGGATCAAACTCTGGGTAGGCAGCTACAATGCCCAGACCGATGACGGACCTATCTGTAATACACTGGTATCCGATTCTGCTACCGATCAGTGTGGACTGTTAGTATACAGTAAACTGCGCTCCGTAGAAGAATCCGCAGGTGTATCTGTGAACAATATTAAGGTTGCCGCTTATCAGGATGATTATAAGGGAATCGGCGGATACGGTTACTGCCATTATCTGTTTGTTACCGATAACAGCCCGCTGCCTTGGACTGCATGTGCTTTCATCGCATACATGACCTGTACGGAAGACGGCTTCAGCGCATGGGGCAAAGACATGGGCGGTTATTCCGCTAACCCTGAAGTGGCAAAGGCAATCGAAGCTACCTATCAGCACAGCACCGGCGGTAATGATGAGAACGGTAATGTTGTATACGAGAGCAAGAATGACAGAGGCTTCGACTGGTGGTCTACCGATGGCGAATTGGTGCTGGAAGATCCTGAGTACTGTGCATCCGTATCCTTCACGGTAGGAAGCTGGATCGAGCTGTTACCGAAGTATACTGCTGAGTGATATATGATATAAAAAAGTGACTATTTGTCCTGTCAGAATAAGAAAATCTGCTACATCATGCCTGCATGTAAGTAGCAGTTTTCTTATTCGCAGGGGTGGATGGTTTACAGGGCCAAAAGCTTGTATTGGGAAGAGAGGTTAACCATGAATCAGAGTGCCACAAAAAAAACAAGCAAGATGGTGATTGTTCTGAACAAGATCAAGACGTATTTCTCCAAGCCACAAAATATCATTCTGCTTCTGTTTGGTATCGTACTTACTTTTACCACAGTGGCGCCGATCGTGGCAATCGTCGAGGATACCTTCAAGATCCATCCGGGCACCATCGATGCACATCTTACCGGAAAGGCAAGCGGGTATTCCGTTGCCAACTATGCGGATCTGTTCACCAGTAAACTGGCGAGAACAAATCTGTGGACACCGCTGTTAAATACCGTGCTTCTGGCAGTATTTACCTGCCTGATCTCCATTTTGTTCGGCGGCTTGTTCGCATTCTTAATTACGAGGACCAATTTAAAATGTAAAAAATATTTAAGCTCTATTTTTATTTTCCCCTACATCATGCCCCAGTGGACACTGGCTGTGGTATGGCAGAATGTGTTCAACAGTAATGCAGTCACCGGAACCTCCAACGGACTGCTGGCATCTCTTTTTAATATTACGATGCCAAAATGGTGGTGCTTGGGATTGTTCCCCAGTGCAGTGGTATTGGGACTGCATTACGCCCCCTTTGCCTACATCCTGATCGGCGGTATCTTCCGCAACATGGATGCCAATCTGGAGGAAGCAGCGACGATCCTGGATACACCGAAGTGGAAGACCATGTTCCGCATTACCTTACCTATGGTAAAACCGGCGATTCTTTCCACGATCCTGCTGGTATTCGGAAGCGCCATGGGAAGTTATCCCGTACCGCACTACCTGGGACTGACAACTCTGTCCACCAAGTATATCTCCATGAACTCCAAGTATACCGGGGAAGCCAGTATTCTTGCCATCATCATGATGATCTTCGGTGTGGCGATCCTGTTAATGAACCAGATGAGCTTAAAGAGCCGTAAGAATTATACGACGGTTACCGGTAAATCCGGACAGATCTCCAAGATCAACTTAGGAAAAGTCGGGAAATATCTGATCGCGGTCATCCTGATCGTCATCACCTTCTTCACCAGTATTTTCCCGATCCTGTCCTTCGCACTGGAGACTTTCCTGCCGAATCCGGGAGATTACAGTTTCCTGTACACCATGGATTCCAGCGCGCTGACCACCAAGTGGTGGCTGACAGATAACAACGGAGCGGGTGCTCTGTACGGACAGCCCGGTATCCTCCACAATCCGCTGATCTGGAGAGCATTCAAGGGAACGATGTTAGTCGCTGTATGTTGTGCTCTGATCGCAGGTACGATCGGCACCCTGATCGGTTATGCAGTATCCAAGAACCGGAGAAGCAAGTGGGCAAATTACGTCAACGGTGTGGCATTCCTGCCGTACCTGATGCCGTCCCTGGCAGTGGGCGCAGCTTTCTTCATCCTGTTCTCCAATGACAAGATCAACCTGTTCAATACTTACACATTGTTGATCATCGCAGGCGTGATCAAGTACATTCCTTTCGCCAGCAGAAGTGCACTGAACTCCATGCTGCAGCTGTCGGGAGAGATCGAGGAAGCGGCCATCATCCAGGATATTCCCTGGTACAAGCGGATGCTGAGGATCATCATTCCGATCCAGAAGTCTTCCATTATCAACGGATATATGCTTCCGTTTATGACCTGTCTGCGAGAGCTGTCCCTGTTCTTACTGTTATGTACGCAGGGCTTTATCCTCTCCACGACACTGGATTATTTCGATGAGATGGGACTGTATGCATTCTCCAGCGCCATCAACCTGATCCTGATCGTAACAATCCTGATCTTTAATACTTTAGTAAATAAACTGACCGGGTCCAGCCTGGATGAAGGTATCGGAGGTAAATAACTATGCCGGAAATCAAATTAACACATGTTACAAAACGTTGGGGAAAATTCTATGCGGTAGATGATCTGAGTCTGGATATGGAGGACAATTCCTTTATCACTCTGCTTGGTCCCTCCGGTTGCGGTAAGACCACTACCTTACGTATGATCGCCGGTCTGGAGACCCCTACCAGCGGGCAGATCAAGATCGGAGACCGGGTGGTATTCGATAGTGAAGCGGGGATCAATGTTCCCGCAAATAAGAGAAAAGTCGGATTCCTGTTCCAAAACTACGCACTGTGGCCGAACATGACGGTATACCAGAACATCTCCTTCGGACTGGGAAATATCAAGGAAGAACTTCCCGTGATCGATGAGGAAGCCAAAGCTTTAAAAAGCATGATCAAGGCACTGGAGAATCCGGGAGAGCTGGTAAAACTCATTGAGGAATGCAGAGATAAAAAGGGAAAATTAGACCTGGATATGGTCTATCTGAAGCTGATCGATAATTACACCATTTCTATCTATACTGCAAAGGAGCTGTATAATTACAAACTCCACGAGGCAGCAGACAAAGAAAGTGCATCAAAACAAAAGAAGCAGGAACTGACTGCAAAATTGGACAGCATCCTGGCAGGTCATAAGGAAAAAGGGGAAGAACTTAACGAGAAATTCGAAGTCGTATCCGGTGGCAAGGTAGTAACCAGGGTCAGAAAATATTCCAAGGAAGAGATTGACCTGGCAGTACGCAGAGTATCCCGTATCGTTAAGATCGGAATGTTCATGAATCGTTATCCTGCAGAACTGTCCGGTGGACAGCAGCAAAGAGTTGCCATTGCCAGAACACTGGCGCCGGAACCCCAGGTATTGTTCATGGATGAGCCGCTGTCTAACCTGGACGCGAAACTCCGTCTGGAAATGAGATATGAACTGCAGCGTCTGCATGTGGAGACCGGAAGCACCTTCGTATATGTAACCCATGATCAGATGGAAGCTATGACACTGGCAACGAAGATCTGCCTGATCAACAACGGTGTGCTGCAGCAGTATGAAGCACCGTTGACTGTGTACAGCAGACCCAACAACCTGTTTGTGGCTGATTTCGTAGGAAATCCTTCCATTAATTTTATCGAAGCCAAGGGTGTGCAGAATGAAAACGGCAGCCTGGATGTGACGATCTTAGACGGTAGAAAGGCAAAGTTTGTTCCGAAAGAACATCTGGATCTGCTAAGATGGTTCGCTGAGAGAGATAAGAACGAAGCCGATGAGGCAGCCCGTCACAAAGAGAAAATGCAGGATAAGAAAGCTGTGGAGAAATCCAATAAGGATGAAGTCTTCAAGTATCATATTGCCAGAGTGAACGAGGACGATTACGCACTGCAGGAAGCTCCCGTGATCACCAACGAGGATTTTGTCATCGGTGTACGTCCCGAAGCCCTGCAATTACACGATGGTGCAGGACTGGACGGCGTGATCTACGGTGCCATGCCCACCGGTATGGAATCCACGATTAAGCTTCGTATCGGTGATTTCCTGTTGACCGGAGTAGTCTTTGGCAATACCGCTTACAAGATCGGTCAGGAAGTGAAGTTCGAGATCGGTGGAGAAGATATTCTGTTATTTGACAGAAAAAGCGGCAAACTTATTACAGCCGGCAGACTGCAGGTATAGTCATAAACATAGGTGATTCAACATCTGAAAAAAACGTATCGGAAAATGAGACCAAATGTCTCACTACCGATACGTTTTTGTTGTAATCGAACAAAGATTCGTATATAATGAATATGTCTGCAAAACGAGAGCATCACAGATGCGGTTTTGCGAATGAGATTCTGCATAGTTCCAATCTTTTGAAACAGGTGCTACAGGGTTAATGCGGGAGGCAGCAATATGAAAATCATCCATTGTGCGGATATCCATCTGGATTCCAAAATGAGTGCAAATCTGACCAAAGAAAAAGCGAGAGAACGCAAGACGGAATTGCTGACTACTTTTCAGAATATGGTTACCTACGGGGCAGAGCAGGGCGTGGCGGCGATCATAATCGCAGGAGATCTGTTCGATACGAAAAACGTATCCGCTACCGCCCGGAATGTGGTAAAAGACTTAATTCAGGGACATCCCAAAATAGCTTTTTATTACTTACAGGGGAATCATGACGAAGGAAGCTTTACGTCCGGTCTTTCGGAAATTCCGGAGAATCTTCATCTATTTGGGAACAACTGGACAAGCTATGAACTTTCAGGGACGGAGAATACTTCCGGTAAGGGAGTTGCGGTTACCGGGGTGGAACTGACACCGGAAAACAGTGGAAGCATATATAATACGCTGTCACTGGATGTGGATCAATGCAACATTGTAGTCCTGCATGGGCAGGAATCGGAATACAGTGCGAGAGATAAGGCGGAGATCATTCATCTGACGGCATTGAAAAATAAGGGAATTGATTATCTTGCCCTGGGACACATCCACAGCTATAAGCAGGAGCGTCTGGATGCGAGAGGTGTCTATTGTTATCCCGGCTGTCTGGAGGGCAGAGGGTTTGATGAATGCGGAGAGCATGGATTTGTGATGCTTGACATTGATGAGCTGACAGGTACAATTGACAGTACGTTTATTCCTTTCGCATCCCGAAAGCTCTATACCATCCCGGTGGATATTACCGGTTGTGAATCCACGACGGAAATCATGGAACGGATGAGAGCCGAGACAGCCGGGAAAGGTTACCCGGAGAAAAGTCTGATCAAGTATGAACTGGTCGGGAAAATAGATGTGGAAAGTGAAAAGGATATTGACTTTCTGTTACATCAGTTCAGCCACCTTTTTTATTTTGTGAAGATTAAGGACAGCTCTGAGTATCTGGTGGATTATGCTGCTTTTGCAAAGGATAAGTCCTTAAAGGGAGAGTTTATCCGTACTGTCATGGGCAGGGCAGATCTGCCGGAAGAGGACAAGGCGACAGTGATACATTACGGATTGCAGGCACTGGCCGGAGAGGAGATCCTGGACGCATGAAACTGATCAAATGTCACATTGAGAATTTCGGAAAACTAAGTGACTTTACATATGATTTTACAGATGGCTGCAACACCGTCTGTGAGGGAAACGGCTGGGGAAAAAGCACACTGGCAGCATTCTTACGCGTTATGCTGTTCGGATTCCGGAATGAAGGGAAGAGGGACCCACTGGAAAATGAGAGGAAGAGATACAGTCCCTGGCAAAAGGGCGTCTATGGCGGAGAACTGCAATTTGAAAGTGAAGGAAAGCAATATTCTGTCCGCAGAACCTTCGGAAGTAAAAGCGCAGAAGATGAATTTCAGCTGACAGATACGAAAACAAATCTGCCATGCAGTGATTTTACACAAAATCTGGGAGAAGAGTTGTTCCGGATCGACGCAGGATCCTTTGAACGAACGATTTTTATCTCACAGAATGACTGCGAGACCTTTGTTACGGACGGCATCAATGCCAAAATCGGGAATCTGGCGGAGAATACGGACGATATCAATAATTTTGAGACAGCGGACAAGCGGTTGAACGATCTGTTAAACAGCATGTCACCCTCTCGTAAGACCGGATCGCTCCGTCAGAGCAAGGACCGCATTACGGAACTGAAGACGCAGATCCGTAACGGGCAGGAGATACACAATACGATGGAAAGTATTGATACCCGGAAAAAGGCAGCAATCGAGGAGAGAGAAAAGCTTTCTGCGGAACTGACAGAACTGCAGGAGAGACAAAAGGAACTGGGAATTTATAAGGATCAACAGGCGAAAAAAGAGAAGTACCTGGATCTGCGTGCAAAAATGGCACAGAGACAGCAGACTTTAAAAGAAGCGGAAAGCTATTTTAACGGCGTGATACCAAAAGGGGAAGAATTACGCGAAAAAGCAGCCGTCTGCAATCAGGGGATTTCTGTCCGCAAGGCAATGGAAATCTATTGCCTGACAGTGGAAGAACAGGCGCAGTTAAAAGATAATTTCCCCATGGTGGACAATGCCCGGCTGGAAGAAAAATATGCTGAGGCACAAGAACTTGAGAGCCTGGAAAGTACGATAAGAAAAAATGCCCTGTCAGGGGAAGAGAGCAGACGGTTAGAGGAGCTTTCCGGATATTTTGCGGAAGGAATGCCACAGGAGGCGGAGATCGACAGTGTAAAAAATGCCTGGACGAACCGCAATGAAGGAAAAAGTCTTCTGCAGGCGAAAGAAATACAGCGGAAAACCCTGCAATCCATACAGGCACAGGAAGATGCCAGATGCTTACGGGAGCAGGAAGAAGCAGGTAAAAGGAAAAAAATACTATTGCTTTTTGGCATTCTTTTATCGCTTGGCGGTTTTGTTGTGATCCTGTTGGGACAGGGAGTGATCGGAGGAGTCCTGATCGTACTGGGAATTGCAGCTGTGGCAGCGGCACTGTTGTTTACAGCAGGCAGATCCAAAGTCCAAACGGGAGAAAATACAGAGCTTTCCTATTTGGAACAGGAAATGGAAGAACTTGAGGCACAGGTCCGCATAGAGGAAGAACAGATTGATGATTTCTGCACTCGTTGGGGACTTCGGGAAGGACTGGAACTGACCTCCTGGCTTGTGGAACTGCAGAATAAGAGAAGAGATTACGAGGCACTTTTGGAGCGGCAGAAGCAGGACGGATCGGATGAAAAGACTGCGAGAATTGCCGCATTGCAGAAAGATTTGCAGCAGTTTTTTGCAGAATACGGAGAAGTACCGGAAACACAAAATTATCTTGCGGCATTGCATGAACTGGCGGGAAAGTGCAGACAGAGACAGCTTTTACTGGAAAAACAAAAGAAATATTTACAGCAAAAGCAGAAATACGAAGCGCTGGCAGAACAGGTAAAAAATTATCTGATGTCGTTGCAGCTGATTCCGGAGGAGCACCCGGAAGAACAGCTGGCCGAACTGGAAAGTCATAGAAAGGATTATGAGAAGGAGTTACAGGAATATCGGAGAATCGAGCAGGAGATAAAAGCGTTTGAAGAGAAAGAGGACATTCCGGCACTTCTGGCACTGAAGATCCCGGAGGGAGAGGAATCCCTGGAAAGTCTGGCAGATGAAATGCAGGTCCTTTCGGAGCGTATGGAAGAACGTTTTCAGACCATTGACAGCTATCAGAAACAACTTTCCGACTTACAGGAATCCTGGGATACTGTGGAAAATATGCAGGAAGAGCTGGAAGCGTTGCAGGAGAAGACAGAGGAAGGACTCAAACAATATGAATTGCTTGGAATGACAAAAAATCTGTTGGAACAGGCAAAGAGTTCGTTCACTGCGAAATATACAGAACCTGTCATGCAGGGGTTCCGGAAATATTACAGGATGCTCACGGGAACGGAATGCGAAAATTATCAGATGGATGCCAATACCAGATTAAAGGTGATTGAAGGAAATATGCCCAGAGACATCGGATACCTGAGTCTGGGCAACCGTGACCTGATCGGTATCTGTATGAGACTTGCTTTGGTGGAAGCCATGTATGAGGAACAGAAACCGTTTTTGATTCTGGATGACCCTTTTGTGAATCTGGATGAGAACCGGACCAAGGGAGCAATGCGGTTCCTTACAGAGATCGCGAAAGAGTATCAGGTGATTTATTTTACCTGCCATGGCAGCAGGGAATAAGGGAAGGCTGTAGTTTATATTTGTAGAATCAACCGATTCTGAGAAATCAGACGGTAGAGATAAGAGATATACATAGACTACAAAAGAGAAAGGGGTACTTGTATATGGGAAGAGGTAAAACAGGAAACTTTTGGAAGGCAGCGGCAATTCTTCTGGGGTGTGCATTACTGACAGGCTGCGGAAATACCGGAGAAGTGGACGATTATGCTACAAACATCGGATATGAGGCAAGGGGTAGCAATGGGACTACGCAGGTGGTGCAGTCGGAAAGCGGCAGCAGCGCAACAACACAGACTGCAGGGATTCCAAAGGAGGAGATCAAGGTAGGAGTACTGCATCTGTCGGATCCGGCGGAGGGCAGCGGTTATACATATACGCATGATCTGGGAATTCAGGGAATGCAGCAGAATCTGGGATTATCAGATGATCAGATCATCCGCAAGATTAATGTCAATGACAGTGATACGCAGGAGACCAGACAGGCAATTCAGGAATGTATTGATGAAGGCTGCAATATCATCTTCACTACCAGCTGGGGATATATGGAAACTACAGCGGAAATGGCGGAAGAATATCCGGAAGTGTATTTTTCCCATGGCACCGGCTACCTGAGCAACGGTAAAAATTTCAACAACTATTTCGGCAGAATTTATCAGGCGAGATATTTGAGCGGTATCGTGGCGGGAATGAATACTTCTTCCAATAAAATCGGGTATGTGGCAGCTATGGATTCTTCCAATTCGGAGGTCACTGGTGGTATAGATGCCTTTGCACTGGGAATCTATTCGGTGAATCCGGACGCAAAAGTATATGTAAAGGTGACAAACAGCTGGTACGATCCCGAGGGAGAAAAAGCTGCGGCACAGACGTTACTGGATATGGGCTGTGATGTGATTGCACAGCATTGTGATACCGTATATCCCCAGACGCTGGCACAGGAAAAAGGTGTGTACAGTATCGGATATAATTCGGATATGAGTAAGGATGCTCCGCAGTCCTGCCTGTGCAGTGTGGTATGGAACTGGAGTGCTTACTATACGGCAGCAGTGCAGAGCGTCATTGACGGCAGTTGGGACGGCAGCAACTATTACGGCGGCATGAATGAAAATCTGGTGAGCATCACGGATCTGGCGGATTTCTGTGCGGAAGGAACGAAAGAGAAAGTAGAGGAAGCCAAGAAGCAGATTTTATCCGGAGAAAATGGGGTATTTGACGGTGTGATCGAGACCAATACGGGAGAGACCGTGGGCAAAGAAGGAACAACGCTGGATGATGCAACGATCACCGGAGGTATCAACTGGTATTTCAAGACCGTATCTGTGGTAGAATAGGGGGCATTTTCATGAGTATACAAAAAAAGATTCTGTCAATGACCATCGGACCGGTAGTATTGTTGGGACTGTTATCTATCTTTTTTATGCTGACGACGGTACACAGTTCCATGATGGAGGAAATCGAAGAAGGACTGAAGGGAACGGCTGCGGCAACGCTGGCAGCATATGACCAGAACACCGGTGACTATATGGAATCCAGTAATGGCGACATCTGGAAAGGCAGCTATAATATCTCCCATTCTGAGAGCCTGGTGGATCGGATCAGGGACAATACAGGAATGGATGTGACTTTTTTCTACGGGGACCGTCGCATCATGACTTCCGCCGTGGACAGTAACGGAGATCGGATTCTGAATTCTCCGGCAGGAGACAGGATCGTGGAGAAGGTATTACAGAACGGAGAAGAGTATTTCAGCAGTGCAGTATCTCTGGACGGAGTCATGAATTACGGATATTTTATGCCGGTCTATCAGAACGACTCTACGGAAATCATCGGCATGGTATTCGTGGGTGCGAATAAAGAGGACAAGGATGCCGTGGTGAACGGCATGATCTTTGGCATCGGTGCAGCTGTATGTGTGGCGATGATCCTGTGTATGGGCGTGGGACTGAAGCTGGCCACTTCCATCAGCCGGAATATCAAGAAGAGTATCGGTATCATGGGGAAGGTCGCAGAGGGTGATCTGACTGTCTGGGTTGATGACAAGATGTTAAAGAGGAAGGATGAGATCGGAGATCTGTCCCGGGTTACCGTAAAACTGAAGGACACTCTGAAGGGTATCCTGAAGGGAATTTCCCAGAATTCCGAGAGTCTGCTGGAGGCTTCCAGGGCGCTGGGAAATGCGGCAGACACTACCAACAGTACCATGAACGAAGTACAGAACGCTGTAAGTCAGGTGGTAGCAAATTCTACGGAGCAGTCTAGAAATTCCGAGAGTACTTCCGAGAATATGCGGATCATGGGAGAGCATATCACAGAGACATCCACAGAAGTGGATACGTTGAACCAAAATGCAGCTTCCATGCAGAAATCCAGTAAAAAGACCGCAGATACGCTGGCACAGCTGTGCCATATCAATGAAGAAGTGGAGCGGATCATCGGAGAGGTCAAGGAGCAGACAGACAGAACCAATGCCTCCATTCAGAAAATCAATGCAGCGATGGAGTTTATAACATCAATCGCGGAAGAGACGAATCTGTTAAGCCTGAATGCTTCCATCGAGGCGGCAAGAGCCGGAGAGAGCGGAAGAGGATTCGCCGTAGTGGCTGACCAGATCAAGAAGCTGGCCGAACAGTCCAACCAGTCCGGTCACGAGATTGAAGAGACCACGAAAGCATTGATGGAAGATTCCGCCCAGGAAATGGAGATCATGCAGCGGATGCAGGAGATCATTACGGAACAGAGCGGCAGCATGCAGGAGACCAGAACCAATGTATCGGAAGTCTTAAAAGAGATCGAGGATTCCATGCAGAGTATTCTGCAGATCAGAGAGAGTACCGGCAGACTGGCCGAGTCCCGTGGAGAAGTCATGGAGGCTGTGGAGCAGCTTTCGCAGATTGCGCATGACAATGTAGATAGTACGCAGCAGACCTATACCGAGACACAGGAGGTTCTGGATACCTTTAAGCAGGTATATGACAGTGCCGGACAGCTGAAGAAGATTGATGATGAGTTGGCGGAGAGCATGCAGTATTTTAAGATGTAACGACTCAGAGAAAAATAAAAACCAGAGACAGCTGTCGAATGCTTGCATTCGTAAGGCTGCTTCTGGTTTTTTACACAAGTTCGTTGTGCGATTCTTGTCGTTTGGCAGGTGGTTTATTCTTCAGATTCTTCCCTGTCCCCGCTTCCGGCAGCCCGGACGGTGATGCCGTTGACTTCGATATTACCGTCCAGCTCGATAACGAGACACTGTCTGCCGTCGATCAGCTTCGTGTTGACGAGATCCGTGCGCTCGGGATTGACTTTGATGACCACATCTGGCGTCTTTACCTCAAAGCTGCGGGGATTGTAGACATTGGTCATCATGAGGGAGGTGGCTTCACCGGCAGTGGCATCGAAACACTGGTCGAAGACCTCCATGCGGTCATTGGCTACACCACTGCTGGCAAAAATGGTTTTTACTTCATTTTTATCTAATACCACAGGCTCGGGATCTTCTTTATGTTCCTGGGCAATCTCATTCATTTTCTCGTGGATATTTTTCACCGTCTCGATATCACAGCTATCGCCCAGAGTCTCCTCCACCAGTGACTGGAAGGTTTCCTTCTGACCGCCTGCGGACAGAGGAAGAGGACAGCCTAACATCAGATCTACGAAGTTCTCCTTTAATTCCTCCGCATCTTTGGAATAGTACAGAGTGCTGTGCAGGTCCGTGCTGCGGTCATTGAATGCGGGGAACAGGAAGGCTGCATCCGGCATACCTACCACCCAGTCGCGGATACGGTTCTGGAAGGTATTTTCCACAGCGTTATAGCTCAATCCCGGCTTGGACAGATCCACGGGGCAGATGCAGGTAAGGATATAGTCATAGACTTCGTCGGAAGCGTCCTCCATTTCGATGCCGTCTCTGGTACGACCCGGTACATCGTAGGCATCGTGGATCAGCAGGATCAGATAATTGCCCACATATTCATAAGACTCGATGATACGGTCATAGAACTGCTCAAGCAATGCATCGTCCTTCAGCCTGCTGTCTCGCAGACGCAGCAGGAATTCCTGCGTGCCGCCCTCCGTTTCACTCTTTAACGGGAATTCCAGATTCAGCAGATTTTTGCCGATGGTGCCGGACAGACTCTTCCGCAGAATCTCGAAGTACTTGAACATCTCTTCCTCCGGCAGTGCCAGAAAGGCCTGCTTTAATTCTGTCTTTTTATTTTTTTCTCCATCCACATAGCATCCGCAGATTCTTGTGATGGAGCAGTTTTTCGGGGTGAACAGCTTTTTGATCTCGCTGATTTCCTGTTTTGTCATGAGAGTACCTTCTTTCGATTTGATGATATCAGTATAGTATAAAAAACGTGATGGGACAAGTGCTCAAGTTGGAAATATGTTGTATAATGGGGGCAAGAGTGATAAAATAATACTGAACATGGTTCTAGTGGTCTAAGAGTAAGACGTTTATCAGATGATAAAAGATAGTGGTGCAAATCCACTCTAAAAGTTCATAAAGTTTATGGATTTTTAGAATGGATTTGCAAAGAGGAATTAGTAAAAATGACATTAATTGTAGGATGGTTGGCTTGTGATCAGAGAGGCCCATGTTCTGCATATATAGCCAGTGATAGTAGAATTTCTGATAATAGGAACTTTTATGATTATAGCCAAAAGACATTTGCATTAAAAAATACTCCTGATATATTAGGGTATTGTGGAGAAACATTATTTACATATCAGATATTAACTCGCTTAACAAGTATGTGCGATGTGGGAATGCTGTTATCAGCAGATATGGATTATCAAGATAGAAGTGAGATTATTTTTAATGAAATCAAAAGAGCACATTCAGCATACAAACTTAATAATGGAATTATTAAAATATATCATATAGGGCGAAATAAAAAAAGAATATTTGATGCGAACGTATACTTTTGGAATGGAATAATATGGGAGAACATAAAAATACATACTGATTTTAAGAAGTCAAAGAACCTTTTTTCAGATGGAAGTGGGAAAAAAGAATATGATGAGAACTTTTTGAGGTTCAAAAATGGAAATAACGAAAGCACAAGTAGAAATTATTTCCATTGCTTTTGTGATATTGTAAAAAATGTCAAGGACAAGCATACAGGAGGGATTCCGCAACTAGTTGGTCTATATAATGGAAGCAAATTCAATGGCATGTATCATGGAACGATTGTAGATGGACAAGCATATTATCAAGGATTAAAAATGGGAAATGTATATGGAATGTCCAATATAAGATGGTACAATGAAAATTTTGAAATATGTGATTGGAATACGAAACAACGCGAAGCTAATGCGATGGTTCAACCAATATCAAAAAAGGCAACTCCCTGACTCTCCATTCTAAAGAAAAAATACAGTAGGGGGAGAGCGAGGTGCTTTTCAAAGGGAAAATAGACTTCCCTTTTGAAATCAGGGTATCTCCAAAATCAGGATAATATAGATTTTATGGCAACAAATTAGCAACAGAAAATCAGTGAGCCAAAATAATATATGTAACAGAGATAAAATAACGGCAGAAAAGAGATGGAAACTAAACAAATACATTTAGTAATATCTTCGGATTTGCCGAGTTTGAATAACGGATTAAAATGCCGAAAGCCTGTATTTATGCGGGTTTCCGGCATTTGTTTTATCGAATGGCTCTAGGTTGGCTCTATTTGTGGGTGGAGTAATGACTTTCATAAATCAATATATTGCTTTGTTAGGTTGATTAGGAGAAAATATGACAGATAATGAAAAGAGATTTATACAAGGTATATTTTCGGGAGACAGTAGTGGTCATGACTATTATCATACAATACGAGTATATAAACTGGCTACTAAAATCGCAAAACAGGAAAATGCAGATGTTAAAATAGTGCAGTTGGCGGCTCTGTTACATGATGTTGACGATATTAAGCTTTCTCCGGACACTTATGTTACCAAGAAAAATGCAGTTGATTTTATGACAATTAACAAAATAGATGGTAAAAAGATAGAGGCGGTATGCAAAATTATAGATGAGGTTTCATTTGCAGGAACTGATTCAGTCGTACCTGATACCATAGAAGGAAAATGTGTGCAGGATGCAGACCGACTTGATACTATAGGAGCTATTGGAATTGCCAGAACATTCGCATATGGTGGTAGTAGGGGAAGAAAGATTTATGATCCGGAAATAAAACCTAAAATGGGAATGAATAAAGAAGAGTATCGGAATAATCAAGATTCTACAAGCATTAATCATTTCTATGAAAAGTTGCTTTTGTTGAAAGACATGATGAATACGACTGAGGGAAAGAAACTGGCAGAACATAGACTGGTTGTAATGCAGGAATTTCTGTATGAGTTTATGCTGGAATGGGAAGGAAAAATGTGATGGAAGTAAAATTTTATGATACAGTTAATGATGAACTATTGAAATTTGCAGTAATTATCTCACAGAGTAACGGCAAGTGGGTTTTCTGCAAACATAAAGAAAGAGATACATATGAAGTGCCGGGAGGGCATAGAGAAGCTGGGGAGGATATTTTTGAAACAGCAAAAAGGGAGTTGCAGGAAGAGACTGGAGCTATCAAATTTGAGATAAAACCAATATGTGTATATTCGGTGACAGGTAAGACTAGAGTAAATGATACCGGTAAAGAAACATTTGGACTGCTTTGTTTTGCAGAGATAACAGAGTTTGCAACAGAATTACATAGCGAAATGGAGAAAGTTGTGCTTATGGATGATTTGCCTGAGAACTGGACATATCCGTTAATACAGCCGAAATTGATAGAAAAGTATTTACGGGTTAAAAGTAATTCTATAATCGGAGCAACAGTAACTGTCACAGTCGATAGACCATTAGGAAGTTATCATCCTGAATATAAGGATATGTATTATCCAATAAATTATGGTTACATTGAAGGAGTTATGGCACCAGATGGAGAGAAGCAGGATGCCTATATATTAGGTGTAAATGAGCCAGTAGGTAAGTTTACAGGTAAAATTATTGCCATTGTTTATAGAAAAGATGATATAGAAGAAAAGTGGGTAGTTGTGCCTGACGGAGTAACTTTTTCAAAGGAAGAAATCAGGAGACAGATTCATTTTCAGGAACAATATTTCGACAGTGAAATTGTGATGTAATATTAAGGAGATTGCTATGTCATTAGGATTAAAAAGAGGAACAGTGCAGCTTGAACCACATGATAAACAGTGGGATGAGGCTGCCATTCAAACAATCAAAAACCTTAAATCTATATTAGGTGATGATGCTGTTGATATACAACATATTGGAAGTACAGCAATACCAGCAATTAAAGCAAAACCGATTATTGATATTGCTGTTGGGGTAACTGATTTTGAGAAAATAATGTCATATAATGAGCAGTTACAGAAGGATGGAATCTTTTATCGTGGTTCGGATGTGGAAAATCAGATTCTTTATGTAATGGGTGATATGGAAAAGGATATCAGGACACACCATATTCATGTTGTGAAGTGGAAGGGAACTGAGTGGAGGAATTATATTCATTTTAGAGATTGTCTAAATGCTAATGAGAATATGGCTTTGCAGTATCAGAGGGTGAAGGAAGAACTGGAAAGTAAGTATGCTGATAATAGGGGATTGTACACTAAAGGAAAGAAAGATATAATAGATATTATTCTAAATAATTAATAATTTTTATTTTGTATGTCTTGACAAAAAATAATTATGAATCTACTATGTTAAAAAGCGATGAAGAGAGATAGTAAATATTTTGGAAATTACAGAGAGGAGTTGCTTGGTGGAAAACTCTATTGAAGAAATATTGAACCAGTCTTGGAGCCGTGTACCGACTGATTTATTCATTAGGCTACACTGGGAACGCCCATTACAGCGTCAGAGTATCGAAAGAAATTTCCGTACTTGCTAAGGTCTATATTGCGAAATATAGATGAATTAAGGTGGTAACACGAAGCTATCAGCTATCGTCCTTAAAGTTAATTTAAGGAGGGTAGCTTTTTTAATACATAAAATAATAGAATCGGAGGAATTAGTGATGAATTATGTTGTTGACAGTTACGAGAATTACAAAGAGGAAAATCGTTTGACTACAAATAATGCAAGAAGAATTGAATTTGTAACAACTACAAGAGTTTTGGATGAGATTATCGGCACCAATAGTAAAATATTAGATTGTGCAGCAGGAACAGGAATTTATGCTTTCTGGTTTGCAGATAAGGGGCATGATGTAACTGCTACAGATATTACGCCAAGGCATATAGACATTATTAATCGAACTCTTACCAATAAAAATTATCATATGAATACTTCTGTTTTGGATGCTACAGATATGTCCTGTTTCGCAGATGATTCATTTGATATTGTTCTCAATATGGGACCATTTTATCATTTGATTACAGAAGAGCAGAGAGAAAAATGCATGAAGGAATGTCTAAGAGTGTTAAGGAAAGGCGGGCTTTTGGTTACTGCGTACATTCCAAGATACTATGTTTTTCAATATATTGCTACGAGCAATGAAAAATATTTGGATGAACACTTGGCGAAACAACTTATTGAAACTGGTGTGCTGAAGCATGATGATGAGAAATGCTTTTGGACAGATACTTATTACTCATCAAAAGAAGAAATGGAATCAATTTACCAAAGATATAGATTAAAAATTGTAGACCATTTCGCCCAAGATGGTTTAGCTCCTCTTTTATCACAAAAGGTTGACAAATGGGATGAAAAACAGTTCAAAACTTGGTGCGACTATCATTATAGTGTATGCCGTGAACAGTCGGTTTTAGGAGCAAGTAATCATGTTATTATAATTGGGAGAAAATAATAAGATTTTGAAAGATATCGTTGCTAAAATACTCATTGCTTTTTCATTAAGAAAGCATATAATGATTAACAGATAAGGAATTGATTATCGGGAGAGTTCCTGCCATATAAGTGGAAGATTTTAAACTCGGGAGGGCTCCTGCCATATAAGTGGAGAATCTTAAATTCTGAGAGAGCAAATAGTAAAATATTTGCTCTCTTTTTGTTTTATACCGAAGAAAGGAAGTATAATGGAAGAATTCAAATTGTACCGTATTTCGGATGAATATGTGGAATGGCTTCGAGAGGATTTCCCGAATGTATATTCCAACAAAGTGAATACAAGGAGCTAAGCAGAAAGCAATGAATGATATGACTGCGGGATATGTGAAATCGGCATTGGACTACAGGGCATTAGAATACAGATGTGATTTATTTGAGCAAAAGAGTAGCAGGTTATAGAATTTTTAGAAATCCTTCATTTTGTTATAATTGTTTTCTGACAAATAAGGTGCTATCATAACATTATCAAGAAAAGCCAATCACCACAGGCGAAGCAAAGTGGATGATCCGGAGACGATTTTCACCGCCCCCGCGCTGGCAGAAAGAAAGAGGCGCGTGTTTATGGAACAACATGATTTAAGTAAGATCCAAAAATTACAAGAGAAAGGAAAATCCGACAAGATCATCAAATATCTGAGTTCTTCCGATGATACCGTGGTGGTAGCTGCACTGGAAGCTCTGAGCCGGATCAAGGATGAAGACAGTGTCAACAGCATTGCCCACATGATCGACAATCCGGATACGAAGATCCGTGTCGAAGCAGCAAAAGCGTTAGGAAGCATCGGCACCGAATATGCCAAGACCTATCTACTGCACAGACTGAATGCAGAACAGGATGAGACCGTGAAGACAGCCATCAAGGAAGCACTTCACACTCTGGCAGAGCATCATTAATTTAATTTGCTTTACTCGTAGTTTTTCTACTTATACATTTTCCCTCTTATTGGCGTCCGGTTCATTCCGGGCGCCTTTTTTGCGAAATTTGGAAAAATCTTGCGACGGGTTCTGCTTGAAGCTACGATGCATATCTATTTATAATAGAACGGTACGTGAAAAAAGTAGTTTTGTAGTCATGGAGGTAGTTTAATGGAAAAATTAAACATTACAACTACAAAGGATAATGAAAAAGTATACAAAATCCTGGGGGATCTGATGAATGCCAACAAGGAATTCCAAATTATGATCACGGTTCCTTCTACGAAAAACGCCAAAGACAGCACAGTAAAAGCGACAGAAAAAAAGGAACAGACCCAGGAAGTCATCCATGACCTGGAAAAGGATGTCACGGATATGATCCATGAGATCGGAGTGCCGGCACATATCAAAGGGTATCAGTATCTGCGGGAAGCTATCATGATGTCGGTAGAGGATCCGGCAATGATCAGTTCTATCACAAAGATCCTGTATCCGACCATCGCCAAGCGGTTCCAGACCACACCCAGCCGCGTGGAGCGCGCTATTCGCCATGCCATTGAGGTTGCCTGGAGCAGAGGGCGCATGGAGACCCTGGATGCCATGTTCGGTTACACGATCGACACGGGCAAAGGCAAACCTACCAATTCTGAATTCATCGCTCTGATCGCCGACAGAATCCGGCTGTCCTACAGATCATGAGAAATTTGAAACGAAAAGTTAGATGAAAAAGTAAATGATGACTGAATAATAGCAATAATTACTTTGTTTTACTTGTATGGTGAAATAAGTAATTATTGCTATTTTTATATAAACTAACTATATGGAAAAACAACGGGATTCAAAATAAAAGATATTGATAAATGAATTTTAAAATGGTATAATTTGTTAAAAAGATGCCACAAATGACTAAGGAAACAACGCTTAACGAATTTAACGATTCAAACGCTTTAAACGAAATACATGAAGTGGAGGAAAAAATGAAGATATCGACAGCAGAAATTAAGATTTATATTATTGAATGCGTAAAAACATATGGCATGTATACTAATGATGATTTTAAAAAATACATAATTCAAAAAAGTGGGAAAATACCTACGAAAAATCAAATTGCCGGAGCTATTGCACAATTAGTTGACTCAAATGATATTTCAAGAGTTGGGAGAGGCTTATATTCTAAAGATATAGAAAGTACATCTGTTAATACGAAAGCATCTTCTAATAATGCTAAAGAGGATACATTAAAAGCTGAAATTTACAATACTTTGAGTAAGGTGGAAAAAGAATTAGTAAGTGCAATAGGTTCGGTTAATGTTTTTGATTTAAATAGTGAAAACTTTGAGATTATAAAGAAGATACGTGGATTAAAAGACACTATAGAAGAAATAAAGGGTCAATGTAAATAGTTGATGATAATTGTGGAAAAGAGGGAATATGCTTCAGGAAAATAGTCGAACAGAATTTAAATCGGAATTAAATGACAAACTGGAAAAAGAAGTTGTAGCATTTCTGAACAATAAAGAGGGAGGAATACTCTATATCGGTTTAGATGATATAGGGAGCCCTATCGGTGTGCCGGAATTAGATTCTACGCAATTGAAAATAGCAGATCGAATAAAAAATAATATTCTTCCATCAACTATGGGATTATTTGATATTGTAACAGAGGAAATAGATAATATTCCAATCATTAAAATTTTGATTTCCAGTGGACTTGAAAAGCCGTATTATATTAAAAAACAAGGGATGTCGCCGAATGGATGTTTTATGCGGATAGGAACATCTACGCAACCGATGCCGACACCGCTGATAGACAATTATTACAGTAAAAGGCTTCATAATACATTAAGAAATATCACATCCCCCAGACAGGATCTGACATTTGCACAATTAAAAATATATTATCAGGAAAGAGGAATGGAGTTAAATGATAAATTTGTAAATTCGCTGGAACTCCTGACCCCGGATGGAAAATATAATTATGTTGCATATTTATTAGCAGATGAAAACGGCATATCAGTAAAGGTCGCAAAATATGCAGGAAAAGATAAAGTAGATCTGATTGAAAATGAAGAATATGGTTATTGTTCTTTGATTAAAGCAACCTATCAAGTGTTGGAAAAATTAAAGATTGAGAATGTTACGAGAACAAAAGTGACAACTGCGCAGAGAACAGAAACAAATCTGGTTGCACCTATTCCTATGCGAGAGGCTGTAATAAATACAATTGTTCATTCTGATTTTACGAGAGAGATCCCTCCGGTTTTTGAAATTTTTAGTGACAGAATGATTTTTACTTCCTATGGAGGATTGATACCGGGACAGAGTGAAGAGGATTTTTTTAGCTGTAGCAGCATGCCAAGAAATCGTGAATTGATGAGAGTATTTAAAGATGTAGGACTTGTGGAACAGCTGGGGTCAGGAATGAGCAGAATTCTCAAAGTATATGATAAGAGCATCTTTCATATTTCAGAGCATTTTATTAAAGTAGAGATTCCATTTTCAACAGAACAAAAAGAGGATACCAATATCATTGCCAATGGCAATGATGTTGGCAATGATATTGGCAATGAAAAGTCGGAAGAAATGGAAACTTTGGAGATCCTAAAAGAAAATCCATTTGTCACAGCAAAACAAATGGCAAAACAAATGAGCATAAGTCCGAGAAAGGTAGCTCGTCTTATAAAGGTACTGAAAGAAGAGGGAAAAATAGTTAGAGTAGGATCGGATCGAAAGGGTTACTGGGAGATTAAAGATTTGTAAATTGCCTTTGAACTCTTTTCTATGAATCGTAAACATGGTATAATCAATCTATATTTTGAATACAAGCCGTAGCATATGTGGAGGGTTTACATGAAAAAAATTCTTTTTGCCGCATCGGAAGGCGTACCTTTTATCAAGACCGGAGGACTTGCGGATGTCGTAGGATCTTTGCCGAAGTATATTGACAAGGAGTATTTTGATGTAAGAGTGTTTATCCCGAAGTATACCTGTATGAAGCAGGAGATGAAGGATAAGCTCAGGTATGTGACACATTTCTACATGGATTTCAACTGGCAGAATGTGTATGTAGGTGTTCTGGAGGCAGAGGAAGCCGGGGTGCATTATTATTTCATTGATAATGAGAGTTATTTCGGTGGTTTCAAGCCTTATGGGGATGATCCCAGATATGAGATCGAGAAGTATGCATATTTCTGCAAGGCAGTGCTGTCGGCATTACCGCTTTTGAATTTCCAGCCGGATCTGATCCATTGCCATGACTGGCAGACCGGTCTGATCCCGGTATACCTGAAGGAGCGTTTCCATGGCGGAGATTTCTACCGCAACATGAAGTCTGTGATCACCATACATAATCTGAAGTTCCAGGGAAAATGGGATGTGAAGACGGTACAGAGCATTACCGGATTGCCGGAGTATTATTTTACCTCTGACAAGCTGGAGGCTTATAAGGATGCAAATCTGTTAAAGGGCGGTATCGTATTCGCGGATGCAGTGACCACCGTAAGTGATACCTATGCGGAGGAGATCAAGACTCCGTTTTACGGTGAGGGCCTGGACGGATTGCTGCGTGCGAGAAGTCATGATCTGCGCGGTATTGTCAACGGCATCGACTATGGAGAGTTCAATCCGGAGACGGACAAAAATATCGTAAAAGCCTATAATGCAGTGAATTTCCGCAAGGAAAAGGTGAAGAATAAGCGAGCCCTGCAGGAAGAGCTTGGACTTCGCGTAGATGATAAGAAAATGATGATCGGTCTGGTATCCAGACTGACAGACCAGAAGGGTCTGGATCTGATCGCTTATGTAATGGATGAACTGTGCCAGGATGATATCCAGTTCGTGGTACTGGGCACCGGTGAGGAACGTTATGAGAATATGTTCCGTCATTTCGACTGGAAGTATGGAGACAAGGTGTCTGCCAACATTTATTATTCGGATGCACTGTCCCATAAAATCTATGCGGCTTGTGATGCTTATCTGATGCCGTCCCTGTTCGAACCCTGCGGCCTGAGTCAGTTGATCGCGCTGCGTTACGGTACCGTACCCATCGTCAGAGAGACCGGCGGACTGAAGGATACCGTACAGCCCTATAATGAGTATGAGAGCACCGGTACGGGCTTCAGCTTTACGAATTACAATGCACACGAGATGCTGAATACGATCCGCTATGCGGAGCATATTTACTATGACAGGAAGAGAGAGTGGAATAAGATCGTGGATCGTGCCATGGCCACCGACTACTCCTGGAAGGTATCCGCCGGGAAATATCAGGAGATGTATGACTGGCTGATCGGATAAAGAACTGAAATAAGGTAAGATAACATATGGCAGATAAGAACAGTTCCAAGAACAATTTTATCATGCAGGCGGGAATTCTGGCGGCAGCCGGAATCATCAGCAGAATCATAGGGCTCCTTTACAGGGGCCCTTTACAGAGTGTCATCGGGAATCTGGGACTTGGTTATTACCAGTCAGCGTATAACTATTATACGATCATTCTGCTGATCTCCTCTTATAGTATTCCCTCGGCAATTTCCAAAGCTATCGCACAGAAGCTGGGAGAGAAGGAATACCGTAACGCCCACAGACTGTTCCACGGAGCCATGATCTATGTACTGATGGTTGGCGGTATAGCCAGCCTTTTTCTGTTTTTCGGAGCGGGATTATTCGTGTCCGGAGCAGCGGTCACAGTACTGCGCACCTTTGCACCGACGATCTTCGTCTATGGTATCCTGGGAGTTTTACGAGGGTATTTTCAGGCACATAAGAGCATGGCGCAGACCTCCGTATCGCAGATCCTGGAGCAGATCGCCAATGCGGTAGTCAGCGTAGGCGCGGCATACCTTCTGATCCAAATGTTTATGGGAACGATGGAGGTTCCGGCGGATCAGGCAGGGCAGGTGATGAGAGCAACCTACGGTGCAGTGGGAAGTGCACTGGGTACCGGTGTCGGCGTATTAGTGGCGCTGCTTTTTATGGCGGGAGTCTATGCTCTGAATCGTGGAATGATCCTGCGCAGAGTGCAGCGTGACAGGCATGAACATGTGGATTCCTACGGACAGATATTCAAGACGATCACACTGGTGGTGACACCGTTTATTTTGAGTACGGCTGTATATAACTTAAGCAGTACGGTCAACAACAGTATCTACACCAAATGGTATCCGTCTCTTCGCAATCTGGATACGGTATCTATTTATGAAAAATATGGTATTTTCTCCGGACAGTCCCTGACAATGTCCAATATTCCCATAGCCTTTGCATCTGCCATGGCTTCTGCCATGATCCCTTCCGTAGCACAGCTGATGGCAGCCCGGGATGTGAAGGGAGCCAGAGAGAAGATCGGACTGGCAGTGAAGACTACCATGGTGATCTCGATTCCCTGCGCTGTGGGACTTTTTGTACTGGCGAAGCCGGTGATCAGTCTGCTGTTCACGAATAAGACGGCAGAGGAATTGAATCTGGCGGCAGCTCTTTTAATGACATTGTCACTGTCGGTTATCTTTTATGCACTGTCGACTCTGAACAGTTCGATTTTGCAGGGACTTGGCAAAGTCAATACCCCGATCATCAATGCGGGGATCTCGCTGGTGGTGCAGACGGTGGCAGCAGTGCTGCTTCTGATGTTCACAAGACTGGATCTGTACAGCATTGCCATCGCTAATACGCTGTATTCCGGTATGATGTGTGTGCTGAACCAGTGGGCGGTAAGAAGAGCGGTAGGCTACCGGCAGGAGATCGTAAAGACTTTCGTCATTCCGGCGTTCGCCTCCGCGTTTATGGGAGCGGCAGCCTGGGCAATCTACGAGGGTCTGTATATGGTGACGAAGTCCATGCGGATCTCTGTCATTCCTGCGATCGTAATTGCTGCTGTAGTCTATTTTGTCATGCTGATATTGATGCGGGGCATCACGGAGCAGGAGCTTCGCAGCTTCCCGAAGGGATATCTGTTAGTGAAGGTAGCGAAGAAGTGCCGATTATTGAGATAATGAGAAGCGATGACAGCTACGATGCTCTAGGTGAAGAAACAGTGAAGAGAATAAGTACAGAAAGGAGTCTGCCTCATGACAATGTTATTGTCGAAGGCAGATTTTTGCGTACATGGGGCGTAGATATAAGGAGCATGCTGATTAAGCCCCGGGGAGATCGAGAGAGCGGGGCGCAGAGAGGCAAAGAAACAAAATAAGCCCTAGGAAGATTGAGGGAGCGGGGCGCAGAGAGGAAAAGAAGCTGATTAAGCCCCGGGGAGATCGAGAGAGCGGGGCGCAGAGAATCAAAGAAGCTGATTAAGCCCCGGGGAGATCGAGAGAGCGGGGCGCAGAGAGGAAAAGAAGCTAAATAAGCCCCGGGAAGATCGAGAGAGCGGGGCGCAGAGAGGAAAAGAGGCTGATTAAGCCCCGGGGAGATCGAGAGAGCGGGGCGCAGAGAGGAAAAGAAACTAAATAAGCCCCGGGGAGATCGAGAGAGCGGGGCGCAGAGAGGAAAAGAAGCTGATTAAGCCCCCGGGGCATGAAACCACGGGGGCACAAAGTCAAGGTATATCATGGAATAGAAATGAAAAACTTTCAAATGTATCAATTATCTCTTGCAGAACGGATCCCCACCATTCTTGAATAATGTGATCATTTCTTGACCGACACTGATAGTGGAGGGCAGATCCGGGACATCCTCTCTGGAGAACCAGACAGCCTCGCCAAGCTCCGATTCCTGCAAAGTAATAGAAGGATCCCCCTCCAGCTTCGCGAAGAAGCCGATCATGGCGGAATCACTGAAGGACCAGGGCTGGGATTTGTAATAGACCAGATCGCTGACCTTTAAACCGACTTCTTCCATGATTTCCCGGCGGGCAGCACCTTTGAAGGTCTCACCGACTTCCACGAAGCCGGCCACCAGTGCCCAGTGACGATAGGAACCGCCGGCGTAACGGGTCAGCAGGATCTTGTCCCGCTCGGTATCCACGATGGCAATAATGACGGCTGGAGAGATCTTGGGATATTCAATCTGACCGCACTCCGGACAGATGCAGGCCCGTTCCGTAGTGCTGGGAACTGTGGGATGCCCGCAGCGGCCACAGAATTTCCGGTCCAGACGGAAACGATTGATCTGGGTGGCAGTGATTCCAGCAAATGCCAGATATTCCGGCTCAAAATTACGGAACATACCGGAGGCGTAGAGGTCTTCTTCCGGGAGCATGAGAGCACCGGCGTCCTCCGTCGTCTTGCGGAAGAATGCTCGGTCATCAATGGAAAAGAGATATTCACAGTCCAGAAAAAAACGTTCCATAGGCTGACGGATTCCCAAGAGTCCATGGACTTCTTCAAAAGTAGGAAGATATACTTGAGAATGCTCCGAGATGCCGGCACCGGCGGAAGTATCCGTTACATCACTGTTTTCTGTATGGGAGGGCAGATAGACCTTTTCTCCGTCAAATAACAGCAGATAATCGGAAGGCTTTGGCTCCTGATTTCGGAATTCCGGATAGTATTTATGTGGTTCAATTTTATGGATCATCATAGGCATTTCTCCTTTTATGGCTATTTTTCAGAAAGTGTTCATAAGAATATAGTAGTCCACCGTGGGAGAACTGTCAAACGTAACAGTTCAGCCGCGCCGTTCACGGGAGTCGCATTAACACGCTTTTATGTCACTTCGTGACTACCTTTGCTCATAGATTGGCGCTTAGCTCCTGCACATATTTGCCCGCAAAATCATGCAAGCATGATTTCTGCTCCCAGATATGTTCAGAACTGAACTGTTGTGGAAATTATTTGAGATTCCGGGATATTTGTGTTAAAATATTTTGTGACTGTTCTGAGGTGTTCATTTCTCGAATGCCCCTGTGAACAGTCACGGAATTTATCAGAAAATACAGCATGAGAGTACAAAAGTGAGTATCTCATGTGGAAACGAGGGATAGTATGTTACAGATGATCTTGCCGGAGGGAAGCAGTTCTCTCCTTGCTTTTTTTGGAATCCTTTTTGCTTTCGGAGCGACAGTACTGGCGACGGCAAAATTAAGCCCGTATCTGCCGAAGGACGCCGGAAGAGAATTTGCCCATGATGGAAAATTGTCCGCGGGAAAGCCAAGAGGCGCCGGAATCATTTTTGTGCTGGCATTTGTGGCATCTGTTTTACTGTTTGCACCCTTAAGCGCAGAGCTGGTGATCTATCTGCTGCTGATCGTGGTATGCATGATGACCGGTTTTCTGGATGACGCCTCCAAGACTCCCTGGGGTGAATACAAAAAAGGGTTTCTGGATCTGTGCGTGGCGGCACTGGTAGCCATCACCTTCCTGAAATACAACTCCAACGTGGTGGAACTGGCACTGTTCCATGTAAAGTTCACGCTGCCTCCCGTAGTATTCGCAATCCTCACGGTGATCCTGGTATGGACCTCCGTGAACGTGACCAACTGCTCCGATGGTGTGGACGGACTCTCCGGAACCCTGTCGATCATTACGATCATGTCCATCTATATCGTGGACCGTATGAAGGACGTCAATGAGACCTATTCTTTCCTGATCCTGCTGTTTGCCGTATGTATTCTGGGCTATTTGTGGTACAATGCCACACCCAGTAAGCTGATGATGGGGGATGCGGGTTCCCGGGCTATGGGATTGTTCATCAGCATCGCTATTTTGAAGAGCGGCTGCCCGTTCCTGTTCATCCCGCTGGCACTGGTGCTGATCCTGGATGGAGGACTGGGACTTCTTAAGGTGTCTCTGCTTCGTTTCCTGAAGATTCATATTTTGAAAAATGTGCGTACTCCCTTGCATGATCATGTGCGTAAGGTGTGGGACTGGTCCAATACACAGACCGTATTCCGTTTTGCCATTATTCAGATCATTCTGTCTCTGGCGGTAATCTACGCAATGCAGTTGTAGAATGCTGGGCACACCGGGACAGCATAGAGACTGCGACCGGTCATCCTCTGCAAGAAAAGAAGGTTGGCTGCCGGAAGGAAAAAGGTCGGCCGTCAGAAGAAAAGAAAGGCGTCTGCCGAAGGAAAAGAAGGTCGGTCGCCGAAGAAAAAGAAGGACGGCTGTTGGTAGAAAATCAGCGTGCCGAGCCGGGAGAAAAACTGTCAATAAATGATATAAGTAATTGAACAGATAGAAATGGAGAAATTATGTACGATGAATTAACCCCCACTGACATTAAGAAAATGGAAGATGAGATCGAGTATCGTAAGCTGGTGGTGCGTCCCAAGGCACTGGAGGACGTGAAGGAAGCCAGAGCCCACGGAGATCTCAGTGAGAATTTTGAATATTATGCAGCGAAAAAATACAAGAATCAGAACGAGAGCCGGATCCGTTATCTGGAGAGAATGATCAAGACCGCAAAGGTGATCTCCGAGAACTCCGCCGTGGATGAGGTGGGCATCAACAACACTGTTACCGTGGAATTCATCGACGACGGCACGGAAGAGGATTACAAGATCGTGACCACCGTTCGCGGAAACTCACTGGAAGGTCTGATCAGCAACGAATCTCCGCTGGGCAAGGCACTGCTTGGCAAAAAAGTGGGTGATGTGGTCCATGTGCAGGTCAATGCCAATGTGGGCTATGACGTAGAGATCAAGGCGCTGAAAAACACTGAGGATGACGGGGACAAGATCCGCAGCTTCTAATGCTTTGCGGACCCCACAAGCTATAGAAAGAAAGGGTAACTATTCAGAGCCTCATAACAATTACAGAATATTCTTGCGGATCCCGGTATTCAATGAATATTTTGCGATAGTTACAGGGCTTGGAACAGATACAAAAAAAGGAATTATAAGAATGAAAAAATATCTGCTGTTTGATCTGGACGGTACACTGACAGATCCCAAAATTGGAATTACGACCTGCGTGCAGTATGCGCTGCACTCTTTCGGTATTGAGGAACCTGATCTGGACAAGCTGGAGCCTTTTATCGGACCGCCCTTACGGGACAGCTTTATGGAATTCTACGGTTTTACCGCTGAGCAGGCGGAGGAGGCCGTGGCAAAATACAGAGAGCGTTTTCAGAATACGGGTATTTTTGAAAATGAAGTTTATGCCGGTATTCCGGAGATGCTGAAGAACCTGCAATCCAAGGGCTATTTTCTGGCACTGGCTTCCAGCAAACCCCAGATCTATGTAGAACGCATACTGGAGCATTTTGATCTGAAAAAATATTTTGCCGTGGTGGTAGGCAGTGAGCTGGACGGCACCAGAGAGACGAAGGATCAGGTGGTGCAGGAGACCCTGCATCAGCTGTTCAAGGAGAATCCCATAGAGCCGGATCAGGTCTACATGATCGGTGACAGAAAGTTCGATGTGGAAGGAGCCAGAGCGTTGGGCGTGGAGAGCGTGGGCGTGACTTATGGCTACGGAAGCAAGGAAGAGTTAAAGGAAGCAAAAGCGGACTACATCGTACAATCCGTGGAAGAACTGGAAAAATTTCTGCTTCGCGGCAGCGAGGAACTGGTGAACAGCAATCCCGACAATAAAAAGAAAAATCCCATGTACCAGAGAATCTGGACCATGGTGTATTCGTTCCTGATGTTTATCCTGGTGCGCAATGCGGTGCAGTATGCGCTGCTGGCACTGTTGTATCAGCTGGCACAGTCTGGTGCTTCCGGTGGACTGGTAGATCTGCTGATCCTGCGGGATGAGACCGGCGCCTATAACGGCTATTCCGGAGATGTGTCCAGTATCATAGCGGCACTGGGCTTCATCGGCGGAGCACTGGCGGTATGGTCCACGGCAAAGCTTCTGATCACGAAGAACAAAGAGGATATGCATTTAAGCCATCTGAAAAAAGAAGGTAAGGCAAAATATGCCCTGCTGGTGGCAGTCACCATCGGTGCCGTTATCGGTTTCAACCTCCTGTTTGAACTTCTGGGAGTGACCAACAAATCCGAAGCCTATACCGAAGTTGCAGCCCAGCAATATTCCGCACACTTTATCGTAGGAATCCTTGTATTCGGCTTCATCTCCCCCATAGCAGAGGAGCTTCTGTTCCGCGGAGTTATCTACGGATATCTCCGCAGATTCATGGATATCAAACTCGCCATAGCCCTGTCTGCTCTGATCTTTGGCGTTTACCACATGAATTACGTCCAGGGCGTGTACGGCTTCCTCATCGGCTGCCTGATGGCATATGCTTACGAATACTTTGGAGAGTTCAAAATGGCGGTCTTTGTCCATGTGGCATCCAATGTCCTCGCCTACTGCCTCTCCTATACCGCCATCGCCGTCACCGGCTTCGTCAGCTGGCCCGTATGCGTGATTTTCCTGACAGTGGCAGCAGTATCCCTCGGGATGCTCCATAAACAGAAAAATATATTTTAGGCAATAAAAAAGTACATTTGTCACCATCCAAATACTTGATAAGATATACAAAGATGGACAACGTAACCCAGCAGCCGAAAACAGGGTAAGGATAAGCAGGCCGTAAGCAGACGTCGGCACTTAGTGACCGTACTTTGGTCACTTACGTGCCGCTACGCTCTGCGACAGAGTGCGAACGTGCCGCGTTCCTTGCCCTGTTCTCGACTGCGGAGATATTATATCTTAAAAGGAGCAACATATGAAATTCAGCATTATCGTAGTATGCCTGAACCCCGGCACCAAACTGAATCAGACCCTTGACAGTATCCTGGCCCAGACCTGCCCAGACTTCGAAGTCATCGTCAAGGACGGTGGCAGCCGTGACGGATCCATAGAGTCCATGCGCACTGACGGGCGGATCCATTTCTACCAGGAACCGGATCACAGCATCTACGAGGCTATGAACCAGGCGGTCTCTCATGTGACCGGAGATTACATTCTGTTCTTAAACTGCGGTGACCTCTTCTATGACAAGGAAGTTCTGGCACACACCGCACAATTCATGGAACAGCACCCTATGAAACTGCAAGGCATCTATTACGGAGATACCTACAGCGCGAAAACGGACACGAAGATATCATCCCCGCCCCGAATCACCGGCTTTGTCTGCTACCGCAACATTCCCTGCCATCAGTCCTGCTTCTATGCCGCAGACCTGTGCCGACAGAAGCCCTACGAACCAAAATACAAGATCCGCGCAGATTATGAACATTTTCTGTGGTGCTATTACCGGGCGAAGGCTCCCATGCAGTATCTGGGGCTTACCGTATCTTCCTACGAAGGCGGCGGCTACTCCGAGACAAAGGAGAACCTGAAACGCAGTGCCACAGAGCATAAGGAGATCACGACAAAATACATGAAACCCGTAGAACTGTTCCGTTACCGCGCTGTGATGGCACTGACCCTGGCACCTCTCCGGACCGCAATGGCAGAAAGCAGACATTTCTCTGCAATCTATCAGGGACTGGCAAGCAAAGTGTATGGTCGAAGACAGGAAAAATAGGGAAAATCCCCAAAGAGTTGTGCTAAAAGCATGGCTTAAAAAAGAAAATTGACACAATTCACAGACAACAGCCGTGCGAATAACTGAATTGACAAATTATCTGACAATTCAAGGAAAAATCTATATTTACAAATGAGAAAAATAGGTGTATAGTACAGAAAAGGTCGCAATGAGGCGCTCGAAAGAGTCTCATTGCGACCTTTTTTAGTTGCAGGAAAGTGCTGAAAGCACAGTCTTGCAAATGAGGTTATGAATAGTAACAGACAGATGAAAAAGAGAGAAATAGAAACCCGGAAAGGAGAACTATATGTTTGATGTAAAACAGGAGCTGCCCAAGGCACCGTTATATCGGGAAGAATTTGAGCATGATAACTGCGGTATCGGAGCCTGTGTCAATATTCACGGAGAGAAGAGCCGCGCGACCGTAGAGAATGCGCTGAAGATCGTAGAGAATCTGGAGCACAGAGCCGGTAAGGATGCGGAAGGCAAGACCGGTGACGGTGTCGGTATTCTGACCCAGATTCCCCACAAATTTTTTGCCAGAGTGACCAGGGCTCTGGGCATGGACATCGGCGGAGAGAGAGAATACGGTGTCGGCATGTTCTTCTTCCCGCAGGAAGAACTGCGCCGCAATCAGGCCAAGAAGATGTTCGAGATCATTGTGGAAAAAGAAGGAATGGAATTCCTCGGCTGGCGTGAAGTGCCTACCTTCCCCAATGTGCTGGGACATAAGGCCGTAGAGTGCATGCCCTATATCATGCAGGGATTCGTGAAAAAGCCTGCCGATGTGGAAAAAGGACTTCCCTTTGACCGCAGACTTTATATTGCAAGACGTGTCTTCGAGCAGTCTTCCGATGATACCTATGTAGTTTCTCTTTCCAGCAGAACGATCGTATATAAAGGAATGTTCCTGGTAGGCCAGCTGCGTACCTTCTTCGCAGATTTGCAGAGTGAAGATTACGAATCCGCCATTGCCATGGTACACTCCCGTTTCTCCACCAATACCAATCCCAGCTGGGAACGTGCTCATCCGAACCGTCTGATGGTACACAACGGTGAGATTAACACTATCCGCGGCAATGCCGACAAGATGCTGGCCAGGGAGGAGAACATGGAATCCGAGCATCTGAAAGGCCAGCTGCACAAAGTACTGCCTGCCATCAGCAAGACCGGTTCCGACTCCGCTATGCTGGACAACACGCTGGAATTCCTGGTAATGAGCGGCATGGAACTGCCTCTGGCGGTCATGATCGCTATCCCCGAGCCCTGGGCGAACAACAAGGCCATGTCCCAGACCAAGAGAGATTTCTACCAGTATTACGCTACCATGATGGAGCCCTGGGACGGCCCCGCATCCATCCTGTTCTCCGACGGAGATATCATGGGTGCGGTACTGGACAGAAACGGCCTGCGTCCTTCCCGTTATCTGATCACTGACGATGATACCCTGATCCTGTCTTCCGAGGTAGGTGTCCTTCCTGTTGATCCCACGAAGATCAAGTTAAAGGAAAGACTTCGTCCCGGCAAGATGCTCCTGGTCGATACCGTACAGGGCAGAGTCATTGACGATGAGGAGATCAAGGAAAAATATGCTTCCAGACAGCCCTATGGTGAATGGCTAGACAACAACCTGACAGAATTGAAGAGTATTCACATCCCGAACCAGCGTGTCCCTGAGTACACCTACGAAGAGCGTCAGCGGATGCAGAAAGCTTTCGGTTATACCTACGATGAGATGAAACAGAGCATTCTGCCTATGGCAAAGAACGGCAGTGAAGCGATTGCCGCCATGGGTGTGGATACGCCGCTTCCCGTCTTAAGCAAGACGAACCACCCGCTGTTTCATTATTTCAAGCAGCTGTTTGCACAGGTAACCAACCCGCCCATCGATGCGATCCGTGAGGAGATCGTGACTTCCACCACCGTATACATCGGTACCGAGGGCAACATTCTGGAGGAGACCCCGAAGAACTGTAATGTTCTGAAGGTCAACAACCCGATCCTGACCAACACGGATCTGTTGAAGATCAAGAACATGAAGGTAGACGGATTCAAAGTAGAAGTCGTACCTATCGTATATTACAAGAACACCAGCTTAGAGCGTGCCATTGACAGACTGTTCGTGGAAGTGGACAGAGCTTACAGAGACGGCGTGAACATCCTGATCCTGTCCGACAGAGGCGTGGATGAGAACCATGTGCCCATTCCTTCCCTGCTGGCCGTATCCGCACTGAACCAGTATCTGGTACGCACCAAGAAGAGAACCAGAGTCGCACTGATCCTGGAATCCGGCGAACCCAGAGAGGTACACCATTTTGCTACGCTGCTAGGTTACGGTGCCTGCGCCATCAACCCTTATCTGGCACAGGATACCATCAAGGAACTGATCGAGAGCAATATGCTGGATAAGGATTACTATGCAGCAGTGGATGATTACAACAATGCTGTCCTCCACGGCATCGTCAAGATCGCATCCAAGATGGGTATCAGCACCATCCAGTCCTATCAGGGTTCCCAGATCTTCGAGGCTATCGGTATTGCACCGGAAGTGATCAGTAAGTATTTCTCCAACACCGTATGTCGTGTGGGAGGTATTACCTTAAAAGATATTGAGCAGCAGGTAGACGACCTGCACTCTCAGGCATTTGATCCTCTGGGACTGAAAAACGATCTGACCTTAAACAGCCCCGGACATCACAAGATGCGCAGCGGCGGTGACGAGCATCTGTACAATCCCGCTACCATCCATATGTTACAGGAATCCACCAGACGCGGTGATTACCAGATGTTCAAACAGTACACTGCCATGGTAAACGACGAAGATTCCATCAAGAATCTCAGAGGACTGATGGACTTCAATTATCCGAAAAAGGGTGTGCCTATTGAGGAAGTAGAGCCGGTAGAGACCATTGTGACCAGATTCAAGACCGGTGCCATGTCCTACGGTTCCATTTCCAAAGAAGCCCATGAGACCATGGCCATCGCCATGAACCATCTGCACGGCAAGAGCAATTCCGGTGAAGGCGGTGAGGACCTGGATCGTCTGACCGTCGGACCGGACGGACTGAACCGTTGTTCCGCAATCAAGCAGGTAGCCAGTGGACGTTTTGGTGTTACCAGCCGTTACCTGGTAAGTGCACAGGAGATTCAGATCAAGATGGCACAGGGAGCAAAACCCGGTGAGGGCGGACATCTGCCCGGAGGAAAGGTATATCCCTGGATCGCCAAGACCAGACACTCCACACCCGGTGTGTCCCTGATCTCTCCGCCCCCTCATCACGACATTTATTCCATTGAGGATCTGGCGCAGCTGATCTATGATCTGAAAAATGCCAACACCCAGGCAAGAATCTCTGTAAAACTGGTATCCGAAGCCGGTGTGGGAACCGTAGCAGCCGGTGTAGCCAAGGCGGGAGCACAGGTCATCCTGGTATCCGGTTATGACGGCGGTACCGGTGCGGCACCGAGAAACTCCATCCACAATGCCGGACTTCCCTGGGAGCTGGGACTGGCAGAGACTCATCAGACTCTGATCATGAACGGACTGCGTAATAAAGTCCGCATCGAGACCGACGGTAAGCTCATGAGCGGCAGAGATGTAGCCATCGCAGCCATTTTAGGTGCCGAGGAGTTCGGTTTCGCTACCGCTCCATTGGTAACCATGGGTTGTGTCATGATGAGAGTATGTAATCTGGATACCTGTCCGGTAGGTGTGGCTACCCAGAACCCGGAGCTGCGGAAAAACTTCCGCGGTAAGCCGGAATACGTGGAAAACTTTATGAAATTTATCGCGCAGGAGCTGCGGGAATACATGGCAGCCCTGGGCGTGCGTACCGTAGATGAACTGGTGGGCAGAACCGATCTGCTGAAGAGAAAAGAGCATCTGACCGATCGTCAGGAGGAAGTGGATCTGACCCAGATCTTAAGCAACCCTTACGAAGGCAGCAAGCAGAAGGTGACCTTCGATCCCAAGCAGGTCTATGACTTCCAGCTGGAGAAGACGCTGGATGAGAAGGTGCTGTTAAAGCAACTGGGCAAAGCTATTGATGCGGGACAGAAGCGCAGCATTGAAGTGGATGTCAGCAACACCGATCGTGCTTTCGGTACGATCCTCGGAAGTGAGATCACCAGAAAATTGGGCGATGATGTGGAAGAGGATACCTACCATGTACTGTGCAAGGGTGCCGGCGGACAGTCCTTCGGAGCCTTTATCCCCAAGGGCCTGACTCTGGAACTGGTAGGCGACAGCAATGACTACTTCGGTAAGGGCTTATCCGGCGGTAAGCTGGTGGTATATCCTCCTCAGGGCAGCAAGTTCAAGGCGGAGGAAAATATCATCATCGGTAATGTGGCACTGTACGGTGCAACCTCCGGTAAAGCATTCATTAACGGTGTGGCAGGCGAACGTTTCTGCGTACGTAACTCAGGTGCTATCGCAGTCGTCGAAGGTGTAGGTGATCATGGCTGTGAATACATGACCGGCGGTCGTGTGGTAGTTCTCGGTATGACCGGTAAAAATTTCGCAGCCGGTATGAGCGGCGGTATCGCTTATGTACTGGATGAAGGCAACGATCTGTACAAGCGCCTGAATAAGGAAATGGTATCTTCCAGTGAGATCACATCCAAATATGATGTGCTGGAACTGAAATCCATGATCCAGGAGCATGTGGCACTGACCAATTCCGCCAAGGGTAAGGAAGTGCTGGACAACTTTGGAGAGTATCTGCCCAAGTTCAAGAAGATCATCCCTCATGATTATGAGAGAGTCTTAAAGACCATCGTCCAGATGGAGGAAAAAGGACTGAGCGCAGAGCAGGCACAGATCGAAGCATTCTATGCCAACACCAGAAAGTAGGAGGGCAGTGTGAAAAGTAATCTTGATAGATTGCTTTTCACACGACTAATTTGTGCCGCGGGCGCCACAAATTAGTTTATCGCAGAACTAAATATGAAATTTAGTTCGCGATTCTTCCGACGCCGAAGCGTCTGCAGAATGGAGAGAGTCATGGGAAAACCAACGGGATTTATGGAATATAAAAGGGAAGTCAGCGTGGCTGAGGATCCTAAGAAGAGAATACAGCATTTTAACGAATTCCATGAGCATCTGCCGAAGGAAAAGCAGCGCTTACAGGGTGCCAGATGTATGGAATGCGGTGTGCCGTTCTGCCAGTCGGGCATGATGATCTGCGGTATGGCCAGCGGATGTCCCCTGCACAATCTGGTGCCGGAGTGGAACGATCTGGTATATACCGGCAACTGGCAACAGGCTTACAACCGCCTGAAAAAGACCAACAATTTCCCCGAATTCACGTCCAGAGTATGTCCGGCTCTGTGTGAGGCGGCATGTACCTGTGGATTGAATGGGGATCCGGTCTCCACCAAGGAGAACGAATATGCAATTATTGAAAATGCCTACAGCGAGGGTTATGCGGCAGCCAAGCCCCCTGTGGTGCGTACCGGCAAAAAGGTGGCAGTCATCGGCAGCGGTCCTTCCGGACTGGCAGCGGCGGATCTGCTGAACCAGAGAGGACATCAGGTCACAGTATTTGAGCGCTCCGACCGTGTGGGAGGACTGTTGATGTACGGCATCCCTAACATGAAGCTGGAGAAACAGATCATTGACCGTAAGATAGCCATCATGAAGAAAGAGGGCGTCACCTTTGTCACCGGTACGGATATCGGTAAGGACATCAAGGCATCCAAGCTGTTACATGATTTTGACCGTGTCGTACTGGCCTGTGGTGCTTCCAATCCCAGAGACATCAATGCGCCAGGCAGAGATGCCAGGGGAATCTATTTCGCGGTGGATTTTCTGAAAGCCAATACCAAGAGCCTGCTGGATTCGAACTTTGAAGATAAAAAATATGTGGAGACCAAGGGTAAGAACGTGGTCATCATCGGCGGTGGTGATACCGGTAATGACTGTGTGGGAACTTCCATCCGTCACGGTGCCAAGTCTGTAACCCAGATCGAGATGATGCCCAAGGCTCCGGACAAGAGAGCAGAGAACAATCCCTGGCCCGAATGGCCGAAGGTCTGCAAGACCGATTACGGTCAGGAAGAAGCCATTGCAGTCTACGGACATGATCCGAGAATCTATGAATCTACGGTTAAGGAATTTATCAAGGATAAGAACGGCAACCTGAAAGCCGTGAAGATCGTGAAGCTGTCCTGGGAAAAGGATCCTGCTACCGGACGCATGAAGATGCAGGAGATTGCCGGAAGTGAGCAGATCCTGGATGCGGAGATCGTACTGATCGCAGCAGGATTTTTGGGAAGTCAGAAATATATTACCGATGCTTTCGGGGTGGAATTAAATGAACGCACCAACGTAAAAACTGCCCCCGGCAAATACCAGACCAGTGTGGAAAATGTATTCGTCACCGGTGATATGCACAGAGGACAGTCCCTGGTGGTGTGGGCGATCCGTGAAGGCAGAGAAGCCGCACATGCTGTGGATGAGAGCCTGATGGGCTACTCTAATCTGGTGATCCAGTAGAGGTATTATTCTCGTAGATGGATCTCAGACCTTTCATAAGAAGATTCTGATCGATATGGATCTTCGTTTCACAATGTGGAATGACGGTCGTTGCGTACCCTCCGGTGGCAACGACCGTTGCTTTTTGCCCTAACTCTGTCTGGATACGGCGGATCAGTCCGTCGATGGCACAGGCGTTGCCCAAGAGCATTCCCCCGGTGATGCATTCCTGCGTATTCGCACCGATGGTGTGGGCGGGCATATGAATGTCCCCTTTCGGGAGCTGGGCGGTCCTGCCTAAAAGTGCCCTGTGGGCGGTTCCAACGCCGGGAAGGATCAGGCCACCTAAAAAGCGACGGTTCTCATCCAACACGTTAAATGTCGTGGCGGTGCCCAGATCAATGGTGATCAGTGGCAGAGGATAGCGGGAAATGGCTCCGGCGATATCTGCCAGGCGGTCGCAGCCCACCTTTTCCGGAAATTCCGTACAGATCTCATAGCCAAGATCCAGTTCATGGGTAAGAAGCAGAGGCTTCTGCCCCATAAAAGCTTCCAGAGCAGAGGAAAAAACGGCTGTCACCGAAGGCACAACCGAGGAGATCACAGATCCCTCAAAGGCTTCGGCGGACAGACCGTGTTTGTCTAAAATCATATTCAGTTTTTTTCTATATCCGGCATCAGACAGGGGACGGCGGGACGATAGCTTCTCAATAAAGAGCAGCTTATTTCCCTGAAATCCCCCGATGCCGATCGTAGTATTTCCGATGTCGATTGTCAGTACCACGGGTATACTCCTGTTATGCTGCAGACTCTGCTTTCTGATATACAGGAATGACTTTTGCCTTGATCAGTGCCAGCCCTACCGCTCCGGTCAGGAACGTGGATGCACACATCTCGAAGACCGCATTCACACCTACAAAAGAGCAGATGAATAAAATCGCGTTTTTACCACCCATCAGTCCCTGCACATAGGAAGTATTGCCGAACAGCAGTACTAAAAGGGACATGAAAAATGCGGTGTTGAAAAATGCGCTGCAAAATCCGGTGATCATGCAGGCGATTCTGTCTCCTACGGCTTTGCGGCTGTAACGGAAGACATATCCCAACAGAAATCCGTCCAGAAGTCTGGGGATGAAACGCTGGATGAAGGCCAACACAGGGTTGATGCCAAAAAGCATTGCTCCCATGGCGCTGGTGCCTCCCACGCCGATGCATTGCAAAAAGCTGGTCAATCCGAATACTGCTCCCATGGCGGCTCCGCCTACAGGGCCAAGAGTGATTGCAGCCAGTGCAACGGGGATGACATTGAAGGTGATTGCCAGGGGGCCGATGTTCAGGTACCCGAGCGGGGTATAAGCCATCAGCAAAAGTACCGCAGCAAACAATCCCATCAACGTGAGTCGCATTGTCTTACTTTGTTTGTTCATATGAAATTTTCCTCCTTGTTACCATTCTCCCTCTGGGAGATACAATACAAGCTGCCCCGGTGATTCGGGACACTCCTACTGTTTATATCATATCCCGGACAAAAAGAAAAGTGATATTTGCATAAAATATGCACTTATGGTATTTTAGGAGTACAGTTTTGAAGTATTTTTGATAAATCAGGCAAAAGGAGACGACTATGCTGAAGGGAAAGACCGTAGTTCTGGCAATCTCGGGAAGTATTGCTGCATATAAAATGGCCAATGTAGCGCGGATGCTGTTAAAACAGCACTGTGATGTGGAAGTGCTGATGACACAGAATGCCACGCAGTTCATTAACCCCATTACTTTTGAAAGTCTGACGGGACATAAATGTCTGGTGGACACCTTTGACCGCAATTTCCAGTACAGTGTGGAACATGTGGCACTGGCAAAGCGGGCGGATGTGGTTCTGGTGGCACCGGCTTCTGCCAATGTGATCGGCAAGATTGCAAACGGCATCGCAGATGATATGTTGACTACTACGGTCATGGCATGTCCCTGCAAGAAGATTGTGTCCCCTGCCATGAATCATAATATGTATCACAACCCCATCGTGCAGGATAATATCGAAAAATTAAAGCATTTCGGCTATGAGATCATCACTCCGGCCACGGGAATGCTGGCCAACGGCGATATCGGTGACGGCAGAATGCCGGAGGAGTCCGTACTGTTCGAAGCCGTGGTGAAGGAGATCGCCTGCGAGAAGGATCTGGCGGGCAAAAAGGTGCTGATCTCCGCAGGTGCCACCAGAGAACCCATTGACCCGGTGCGTTTTATCACGAATCACTCCAGTGGAAAAATGGGTTATGCCCTGGCGAGAGCTGCAATGCACCGCGGCGCAGAAGTGACGGTGGTGGCAGCCCATACGGATGTGGAGCCGCCTTTGTTTGTAAATGTGGTGCCGGTACAGACGGCAGAAGAGATGTACGATGCAATCGTGTCCAGAGCGCAGGACTATGATTTTGTCATCAAGGCAGCAGCCGTGGCAGACTACACCCCGGCAGTGACAGCAGACAATAAGATTAAGAAAAAAGACGGAGACATGTCGATCCCTCTGGTGCGGACGAAGGATATTTTGAAGACCCTTGGGGAAGACAAGAGACCGGGACAGATTTTGTGTGGATTTTCCATGGAGACGGAAAATGTACTGGAGAATTCCCGGAAGAAGCTGGAGAGCAAGCACTGTGACATGATCTGTGCCAACAGTTTGAAGAGCGCAGGAGCGGGCTTTGGCACGGACACCAATATTGTGACACTGATCACAAAGAATTCCGAGGAGAGCCTGGAACTGATGAGCAAGGAACAGGTGGCACATAAAATTCTGGATAAGTTGCTTGCAATAGTTCAGCCATAGAACAGCAGAACGAATGCGAGGGGGCTTGCACACAAAGCGTTAATTCTGTAGAAAAATCATTTGCTTCTATGCAAAAAGATGGTATGATAGAAGCAATGATGTATAGCCGCGTAGACGGCGGATTGAGAGGACGAAATGGACAAGATTATTTTGACAGGTGACAGACCTACCGGAAGATTACATGTGGGACATTATGTAGGCTCCCTGAGAAGACGTGTAGAGCTGCAGAATTCCGGTGAATATAAGAAAACTTTTATCATGATCGCAGATGCACAGGCACTGACGGACAATATCGAGAATCCCGAGAAGGTGCGTCAGAATATTATCGAAGTGGCGCTGGACTACATGTCCTGCGGACTGGATCCCAGTAAGGCAACAATCTTCATCCAGTCTCAGATTTCCGAGCTGTGTGAACTGACCTTCTATTACATGGATTTGGTAACCGTAGCCAGATTACAGAGAAACCCGACCGTAAAGAGTGAGATTCAGATGCGTAACTTCGAAGCCAGCATCCCTGTGGGATTTTTTACCTATCCCATCAGCCAGGCTTCCGATATTACCGCTTTCAAGGCGACCACCGTTCCCGTAGGTGGTGATCAGCTGCCCATGATCGAACAGACCAGAGAGATCGTACACAAATTCAACACCGTATATGCACCGGTACTGGTAGAGCCCAAGGCATTGTTGCCTGAAAATGAGGCATGTCAGCGACTGCCCGGCATCGATGGCAAGGCGAAAATGAGTAAATCCCTTGGCAACTGCATCTATCTGGCAGACAGCGCAGACGATGTACGCACCAAGATCATGAGTATGTACACCGATCCCGAGCATCTGTTGGTCAGCGATCCCGGACATCTGGAGGGCAACACGGTATTCACTTACCTGGATGCTTTCTGCAAGCCGGAGCACTTCGAGAGATACCTGCCGGATTACGCAAATCTGGACGAGTTAAAGGCGCATTATACCAGAGGCGGTCTGGGTGACGTGAAGGTGAAGAAGTTCCTGAACAACGTAATGCAGGAGACCTTGGAGCCCATCCGTAACCGTAGAAAAGAACTGGAGAAGGATATTCCCGCAGTATATGAGATCCTGAAGAAGGGCAGTGACGAGGCCCGTGAAGTGGCAGCACAGACCCTGTCTGAGGTAAAGAGCGCTATGCGTATCAATTACTTCGACGATGCAGAACTGATCCGTATGCAGAGTGAGAAGTACGAAGGACAATAAGAATAGTAAAAGATAACAAAAGGACGTTTCCGGAAAAACCGGAAGCGTCCTTTTTTGGGGGATTAATTGCTGTAATCTACGTATATGGAATTTTTTCCAAAGTATTGGGCGGTCTTTTTACTGGTGGGATCCTCCGGGTCTCCGGGGAGATCACCGGTATAGATCATGGCAGGCTGATGGATAAACGGCGTCAGAACCACATCCGTAATCTCCGGATTATTCAACAGAAGCAGTCGTTCTTCGTATTCTGCAGCATAGGCAGCGGCTTCCCCGTCTGCCAGCACCTGGATCGCTTTTGCGGCGGAGGTCTCCTGCCATACTCCGGTGAAAAGGATGACGGCCAACAGGACCGTCATGGCGACATAACGGGCAATTTTCAACTTGCCGAGGACCGCCATTTTCTCCGGAGTATTCTGACGCATTCGCAGCTTCCGGACTATATATCCGAGCCAGTAGAAGAACACAGCAAAACTGATCAGCAGAAACGTATAGTAGACAATGGCTACGGCCCGGCCGGGTCCTGTGGAGTTCATGGTATAGAACAGAGGACAGGACATGGAGCAGAACAATCCGTAGGAATATCCGGTAAAAAGGAGGGGATGGGAGAAAAATCCCCAGTTTTTCTTCTGTAAAATGCGCAGGAAGACCGGCAGCAGAAGCAGGGCGGCAAGCAGCCACCACAGTCCGGTCCAGGCGAAGGTATAGCGGACACCCTGCAACAGGCACTTTGCAATGGCTTTCCACGCGGGAATTTTCCACATGCCGTCCTGCCGCACCTGATTGCCGGGGGCCATGGCACTGACGGCAAAAGATAGCAGGAGAACAGCAGAGGTAATTCCGCAGACATAAGTCTTTTTATTTCTCTGCAACAGCAGTAGAAAGGTTACGGTTACCACAAACAGCATGCAGGGGAGAAGGGACACGTAATTGCCACCGCCTAAGAAAATTGCGAACAGGAGAAGCGGAAGCATCAGTATCTTTTTCCCATTGTACAGGTAGCGAAGCAATGTGCCCAGGAAAAACAGGGTCACGGCAAAGAAACCGGTGTAATACATGGAGCCGTTGTACCAGTAAAAGCTGTCGCTCTGAAAGGCCACTGTCTGGATGCACAGGAAACTGAATACTGAGGAAATCGTGATCCATTCCCCACATGTTCCCGGCAGGAAATGGCAGACCAGAGGCCGTAGCAGATAGAAAATGCTGCCGCACAGCAAAAGAAGGATCACAAAAGTCACCAGATGATAGGCGGTATTGGAGAAGGCATTGGGCGCAAGATACATCAGAAACAGCGCTGAATAGGTTCCCTGCCAGATCTGATAGCTTTTGGCGACACCGGCACAGGCGGCGGAAATGGCCTGTGGTATGCTTCCGGTCTGCTGCCAGACCAGATGGGCTTCCGTACCGTAATAATAATCATCCCCGGTGGGATAATTGTAACGCCCCAGCCATACCAGAGGAACCAGGCTGACGAGCAGGACCGCGAGGAAAATATAAGGTTTCCATTTGGCAAATTTATTTTTCATAGAGAATATAACTCCTGAGAGGTTTTTATAATGCTACAGTCAGTATAACATACCTGCAAAGACAGGAAAAGGTACTTGTTTTGCAAAGGAGGGAAGTATATAATCAGCTTAAAGATGGCGGAAGGAGGGCATGCCATGGAAGAAAAGGGTGTCAGAGACCGGAAAAGGGAACCGGAAGAATATAATTTTGACTATGAAGAACTTGCGGATGCAGAGGTGGATTCTGAACAGGCGGGACGACGTGATGATGCTGTATGGGAAACAACCTGTGATACAGAGGATCCGTATACTGTGGAATCGGAGGACTTTACGGAGGATGAGGACTATGGCGAGTACCCGGAAGGGGATGACCTGGATGACTTCGACGAGGGGGACGGGATCGGCTTCCGGTTCCGGCCATGGATGATTCCGGCTTTTGCGGGCATGATGGTTCTGGCGGTCCTGATCTGTATTCCGCTGTGGAAACTGAGCCATCATGACAGAACTACGGAAAATAATGAATTCGCGGCGGTGACAACAGAAGCGCAGAGCTCAGAACAGGCTTCTGCAGAGACCCCGGAGACCGGGATCGCATCGGAAAAGGTGGCAACGGCGGAAGCGGAGACTACACAAATTCCCGAGACGGTTACTCCAGAGCCTGCGGCAGCAGTGACAGAAGCACCGCAACCGACACCTACACAGGCTCCGGAAGCACAGCCGCAGCCGACAGAGGCACCGGTGGCAACCGAAGTCCCCGCTACCAATAATACGGGGGATGCCCTCGCGGAGGGAAATTCCATGACGTTCGGTGATGTGAACGAGACTGTCACTGCCAAGGATGTGAGTAATCTTCGCAGTACACCCTATACCGGAGATGAGGGCAATGTGGTAGGGCAGCTGAAGAACGGAGAGACTCTGGTACGCACCGGAAGGAACGATTCCACCGGATGGTCCAGACTGGAATACAACGGTCAGACGGTTTATGCAGTATCAGCATATCTGACCACGGATCTTACCTATAAGACCCCGGAGAAGCCGACATATCCCAACCGCGTCAGCACCCAGGACGGCAGAGTGATCGTCTTTACGGATTGTGATGATTATATTACCCCCAAAGATCTGATCAATCTGCGGACGGAACCAAGCACCAGCGAGGGAGAGAGCACTGTACGCACCCAGGTGCGGAACGGAACCAATCTGCATCGTACCGGCTACAGTGAAGGATCTGGCTGGTCCAGAGTGGAGTACAACGGTGAGATCCTGTATGCCGTGACCAGCTATGTGATCTCTGGCAGTGCTCCGGAATGACCGACGTATTCGGAAGATAGAATGTAAAAGAAGCTGTACCGTAGGGGGCAGCTTCTTTTACATTAAGATTCTATATAGAGAAAAGTATAAGGGGATGGCAAAAATTATTTCGGTCTTACGGTAAGTCTCTGGATCAGACCGTTTTCATCGGTCTCACGAACCGTGGCGATGGCCATGATGTTGTAGCCTCCGAAGTTGGCAATGAACTCGGCCTGCTCATCATTTACGACCTCAGCATCCAGAATGGAGTAGCGGCGGAAGCCGAATTTGTTACGGAAGAACATATTGATGGCCTCTTTTCCGTAGATATGATATTCCTGCTGGGAAGCGGAGGTGGTACAATAGTCACACAGAATGCCATCAGGGGTGAACAACTCTGCAAGTCCGGCAAAATCTTTATTTTCCATAGCTTCTACATATTTTTCAATGGGTCTCATAGCGTGTTCCTCCTTAATATACCTTTTCAGAATTTAACAGTGCGTCAGTACCGCCGTCTACGAACATGATGTTGCCGTTGACACCTCTGGCGGAATCGGATGCCAGGAATACCATCACCTCAGCGATCTCTTCGGGAGCCATCAGACATTCCTGACCGTACTTGGTGGGAATGGGGAGGGCATTCAGTGCCATTTTCGCTGTGGTGCTCATGGTAGCGGTCATGGCAGTATGTACGTTGCCGGGAGCTACCGCATTGATGCGGACACAGTTGGCAGCCCAGGTAGCGGAGACTCTGCGGACCCATCTGGCCAGAGCATATTTGGTGGATACATAGAGACTGTTGCCCACGGAGAGGTTGGTGGAATCCATGGAGGATACCAGGCTTAATACTCTCTTTTCATCACCGATATTGTTCAGCAGATCTACGATATCTTTACGTCCCGCACCCTGGGAAATGGTGTTGGATATGGTGACTACGCAGCTGCCGTGTTTTTTCTTAAGGAGGTCATAGACGCCCTTTGCAATGGCTACGGTTCCGAAATAGTTCAGGGAAATGATCAGTTCCAGATTGCCGCAGGCACCGGAGACACCGGCATTGCAGATCATGCCGTCCAGACCTTCGGGATGCAGCTCATGCAGCTTGTCTACAGCGGCCTGTCTTCCTTCCGGGGTTGCCAGGTTCACGCAGATATCGCCGTCCTTCAGATCGATATTGATGACTTCGTGTCCTTTTTGAAGTAACAGTTCTTTTGTCTTGGCGCCGATTCCGCTGGATGCGCCGGTGATTGCATATACGCCCATGTTAAATCCTCCCTTGTTTTCCGAAGGAAAATCCTGCTCTTCTTGAGGAGCTGCCCTCTTGAGGAGTCACCCCCTTGGCGGGGGGAGAATCTGTCCTTCCTGCTTGCTTTTACTTTATGAGTTCATTATAATAAAATCTGATATCTTTTAAATAACCAAAATAAGAAAAAAAGAGGATACCAGATGCTGACCTATGATCTGACTGCCCGTGGCAGAAAAACCATGTATGAATACTTATATGAAGCGATGAAAGCTGACATCTTGAGCGGCCGGCTGACTGCCGGTGAGAAGCTTCCTTCGAAGCGGGCGTTTGCCGAGCACTTACAGGTCAGTGTCAAGACCGTGGAGAATACCTATGAACAGCTGCTGCTGGAGGGCTATATCCGGTCGGAGGAAAAGAGAGGGTATTTTGTCAACCGTCTGGAAGTGAAGAACGTCTCCGCCCCAGCCTATGCATCCTTTGTGACCCGTTTCCGGGAGGAAGAATATCTGGCGGATCTGACGGCCAACAATATTCAATATGATAAGTTCCCCTTTGCCACCTGGGCGAAGATCATGCGGCAGACCCTGACGGATTATGATACGTCTCTGCTTAAGACGGTTCCTTTTAACGGAGTGGAAAAACTAAGGGTGGCCATTGCAGAGCATTTGTATCGGTACCGTGGCATGCATGTGTCACCGGATCATATTATTGTGGGAGCGGGAACAGAATATCTCTACAGTCGTCTGCTACAGTTATTGGGCAAAAATGCAAAATTCGGTGTGGAAAATCCTGGGTATCGCAAGATTACGAAACTGTATGATGTGGGCGGTGTGACCTGGGATTATGTGGACATTGACGGTCAGGGAATGAAAGTGGAACAGCTGGATCAAAAGGGTATTACCGTGGCGCATGTATCGCCGGAACATCATTTTCCCATCGGACTGGTCATGCCAGTGGGAAGACGGCAGGAACTGCTTCGCTGGGCGGCGGAGGAACCGGAGCGCTATATCGTGGAGGACGATTTCGATTGTGAATTCCGCATGGTGGGAAAGCCGGTTCCCTCCATGCAGTCCATGGACCGCAACCACAGAGTTATTTACATCAACACTTTTTCCAAGACCATGGTGCCATCCCTGCGTATCGGCTATATGGTGCTGCCGGAGAAATTGATGGAACGCTATATTTCCACTATGAATTTTTATTCCTGCACGGTATCCGGTTTTGAACAGTATGCCATGGCAGCGTTTCTGGAAAAAGGGTATTTTGAACGCCATATCCGGAGACTGCTCAACGATTACAGAGGGCAGCGGGAGCGGATCTGCCGGATGTTTCGGGAGTCACCTTTAAGTCAGATCAGCCAGATCTATCAGGATGATGCCGGGACTCATTTTCTGCTGCATGTGCGGACGGAACTTAGTGATGTGGAGATCAAGTGGGCGGCCAGACAGCGGGGAATTCTCGTGAACTGTCTGTCGGAATATTGCTTTGCGGATGCGCAGAAATATCGGGGAATTCTGGTCATTCACTATTCGGATATGGCGGATGAGATATTACAGAAGGTGATTGGGGCGCTGGAGGAGATATTTTGTAACTATTCAGAGCCATGAAAAACTGCATTCTGCGAATGCTTGCATTCAGGCAGATAAGCAGTTTTATATGGCGAAGTAACCACATGAGCAAAAGGAAAGCTACGAAGTAGCGGTTTTGCGAATGGGGTTCTGAATAGTTACAATTTTTTGTAATTCATAATTCTTCCCTAATGCGGGAACACTGACAAAAAAGAATGCAGTGTTATCGCATGGAAGGAGAAATTATGAATCAGAGAGTGGGAAGAAGCAGTATCCGTCTGGCACAGCCGGTGTGTGTGATCGCCGGTGCCAGTATCGTGGGAAAAAAAGAAGGCGAAGGACCGTTAGGCACCCTGTTCGACATGGTGGGAGAGGATGATCTCTTCGGCTGTAAGACCTGGGAAGAGGCGGAAAGTAATCTCCAGAAGGACGCAGTCTACATGGTCATGGAAAAGGCCGGATGGAAAGCGGAGGATGTGTCGTATCTCTTCGCCGGTGATCTGTTGGGGCAGTGCATTGCCACTTCCTTCGGTATCTCCGCTTACAATATTCCTCTGTTTGGAGTCTACGGTGCCTGCTCTACCTGCGGGGAAGCGCTGACACTGGGAGCTGTGATGACAGCGGGAGGCTATGCGGAGCATGTGGTCTGTGTGACCTCCAGTCATTTTGCCAGTGCGGAGAAGGAGTTCCGTTTTCCGTTAGATTATGGGAGCCAGAGACCTCTGTCTGCCAGCTGGACGGTGACGGGAAGCGGAGCCTTTGCATTGGGACTAAATCAGAAGTGCAGAGCCCACATTACCGGCATGACTCCCGGAAGGATCGTGGATTACGGCCTGAAAGACTCCATGAACATGGGAGCATGCATGGCCCCGGCCGCTGCAGACACCGTTGCCCGTCACATGGAAGATTTTCATGTGACCCCGGAAGAATATGACCGGATCATCACCGGGGATCTGGGAAGCGTGGGACAGACGGTATTGATCGATCTTTTGCGGGAAAAGGGAATTGACATCGCCGACCGGCACATGGACTGCGGTATCGAGATTTTTGACGCAGAAGCCCAGGACACCCACGCCGGAGGCAGCGGCTGTGGATGCAGCGCTGTGACCCTGGCGGCATACATCCTGCCGAAGCTGGAATCCGGCGAGTGGAAAAAAGTCCTCTTTCTACCCACCGGCGCCCTGCTCAGTAAGACCAGTTTCAACGAAGGTAAAAGCGTGCCGGGGATCGCACATGCGGTAGTATTGGAGAGTCCGGCGGTGAAATAGGGAAAAGCAGCAGGTCAGAAATGAAACACACTCTTGCAAGCGCTGTAAGTTACTGGTAAAATAAACCTCAAACGGCGAAAACACATTATGCCGGGAATGGCTGGTGAGTCAAAATGCGCAGGATAGAATTTAAGATGGAGCGGCCGGGACTGTTGGAGGTCGGACAGAAGATCACAGTGACCGAGGGACTTCTGCCCAGTAACTATTATTATACGATAGACCCGTCTCTGGCCATGTCCCCCAATATTCCTTTTCGTTATCGGTTGAAGAATCGCGAAGGAGTTGTGGCGGATATCGTGGAGAATTCCAGAGGATTCTACGTGACGGCGGAATTTGATGAGCCGGAGGTAGATATGACGAAGTAAACGCTATGTGCATGCTGCATCGGATTTTGGATGTGCCAGGATCCGGAGGCATCCTCAGGGCGTAATTATAGGAAGAAGAGGAGAATATTATGTTACAGAAGATTTCAACAGACAAAGCACCCGCAGCAATCGGACCTTATTCCCAGGGAATCGTACTGGGCAATATCTTTTTCGCATCCGGTCAGATCCCTATTGATCCTGCAACCGGAGAGATCCACGGCACCACGATTGAAGAGCAGGCAGAGCAGGTAATGAAGAACATCGGCGAGCTGCTAAAGGCAGCAGGTACCGGCTACACCAGAGTAGCCAAGACCTCCTGCTTCCTAGCAGACATGGGCGATTTCGCAGCTTTCAATCAGGTCTATGCAAAGTACTTTACTGAGAATCCTGCCAGAAGCTGCGTTGCAGTCAAGACCCTTCCCAAGAACGTATTATGTGAAGTGGAAGTCATTGCGGAAGTATAAAGTGTAAGTAACCACCATGAGCAAATAGCATGATGTCGGGGTCAAAATCCCCACAGAGGCAGTTCTGCAAATGGGGCGCTACGAAGGTTATAAAGAAGAACAGGACGGAAGATCGTCGCTTACAGGCGGCGATTTTCTTGTGTATAGGTAAGGTGGACAGAAATTTATGAAAAACAATATTACTCTGATCGGCATGCCGGGTTCGGGAAAAAGTACGGTAGGCGTGGTTCTGGCAAAGCGCCTGGGCAGACGTTTTGTGGATTCGGATCTGGTGATTCAGGAAAGACACGGTAAATTATTGCATGAACTCATCACGGAACACGGCGTGGAGGGCTTCTGGCAGATTGAGAGCAACGTAAATGCCTCTCTGAATCTGGAAAACAGCATCATTGCCACCGGCGGAAGCGCCTGCTACGAGCCGGAGGGTATGCAGCATCTGCGGGATATCAGCACCGTGGTATATTTGAAGCTTCCTTATGAGGAAGTGGAACAGCGGCTGGGAGATCTGAATGCCAGAGGTGTGACCCTGCAGCCCGGTCAGACATTGAGGGACCTGTACGAGGAGAGAACCCCTTTGTATGAAAAATATGCGGATCTGATCATAGACTGTAGCAGAAAAATGCTGCGGGATGTAGTGGCGGAGATTGCTGAGAGATATAAGAAACAGCCCTGACAAGATCACATAACCGTAAAGCAGCATGGAACGAAAAATATAAGGAATGGAAAATACAGCTATGGAAAATACGAGAACAAAAACTACGAGAAACAGCCTGATCCTGCTGTTAACGGCTGCCATCTGGGGCATGGCATTCGTCTCCCAGAGCAAGGGCATGGACTATATGCATCCGTTCACCTTTAACGGTGTCCGTTCCCTGATCGGTGCCGCCAGCATTCTGGTGTATATTCTGATCAGCAGAAAGATTGCAGGGGACAAAGCTGCGCCCCTTGACTGGAAACTGAATGTGAAAGCAGGACTTTTGTGTGGCATTTTCCTAACGATCGCCAGTACCTTGCAGCAGTTCGGTATTAAATACACCAGTGTCGGTAAGGCGGGATTTATCACAACGCTATATATCATTTTTGTCCCCATGTTCGGTATCTTTTTGAAGAAAAAAGTGGCGCCGGTGGTCTGGGTGGCAGCAGTCATGGCAGCCGTGGGCATGTATCTGCTCTGCATGACCGAGTCCCTGCGTCTCGGAGCCGGAGATATCATGGTATTTTTGTGTGCCATTGCATTTGCCATACAGATCATGACCGTTGACCATTATGCAGCAAGAATTGACGGAGCTGTGGTATCCTGTATCCAGTTCACGGTCTGTGGAGTGGTCTGCTGCATCGGAGCACTCATCTGGGGACAGCCCACCTTCGGTCAGCTGCAGGAAGGCCTGGGAGCCCTGTTATATGCCGGTGTTTTAAGCTGTGGTGTGGGTTATACCTTACAGATCGTAGGCCAGAAAGGACTGAATCCTACGGTGGCGGCACTGATCATGAGCCTGGAATCCGTCATTGCCACGATCTCCGGATGGATCGCCTATAAGATCGGATTTCTGACGACTGATCAGACACTGACAGCCAGGCAGATCGCAGGCTGCGTTATCGTATTTGCGGCGGTGATCCTGGTACAGCTTCCGCCGGAATGGTTTCGTTTTGGCAAAAAGAATGCATCAATAAAGAATGCATAATTTTAAGAAAAAGTGCAGAGACTGTCCTTAAACAGATAGTAAGGGGGAAATGCAGAGAATGGATTATATCAATGCTTTCTGGGTGGGCGGTCTGATCTGTGCTGTGGTGCAGATATTAATGGAAAAGACGAAGATGATGCCGGGACGCATCATGGTGCTTCTGGTGGTCACCGGTGCGGTGATCAGTGCACTTGGCTGGTATGAACCGTTTCAGGATTATGCAGGAGCCGGCGCCAGTGTACCGTTGCTTGGATTTGGAAATGTATTAATGAAGGGCGTGAAAGAAGCGGTGCAGGAACAGGGATTCTTAGGACTGTTTGCCGGAGGATTCAAGGCCGGAGCCGTGGGAACCTCCGCAGCGCTGATCTTCGGTTATCTGGCGAGCCTGCTCAGCAAACCGAAGATGAAGGAGTGACCGTCAGGAACCGCTCCTACGAATGATTCGAAGAACTGGGGATACCCCGGAGAGCGGGATCAGAGTTCTTCGTAGGAGATACCCTTCAGATCCAGATATTTTTTTAATGCCTTGTCCCATGCGGTGTCGGCACTTTTATCCATGGTGAAGACCTGGTAGGCACATCCGGTGGTGAGAACGGTTTTTTCCCCGTCGTAGCGGATATTTAATACCAGCGCCCGGATGACGCCCGGATCGACCTGGGCTTTTGTAAGCATGGCGGCGGCTTTATCCGGCTGCATATGAAGCACGAATTTAAAATACAAAGGAGTGTGTTTTCCCTTGATGAGGTCAAAGCACAGTCCTTTTATTTTGCTCCAGGACTGCAGCTCCCAGGGGATACAGTCTGCACTCCGTTCCTCTGCGGGATAGAAGTCCTTGTTGATATGCCCGTCAATGGTAACGGTGAGAGCCGTGCTGACGGTGGCTTCTTCCAACAGGAAAGGATCGAAAGTATCCGCTACCAGCAGGTGGTTCATAAAATTCTTCATGGATGTAATCTGTAATGCGATCATAGGGACTCCTTATATGTTTGTGAGAAGAACTCTGTGAGGAGCTTCGGTCGAAACGGAACAATCCGTAGGCATCAAAGTCGGGGACTTTTGGCCCCGGCATCATAATATGCTGACTATATAGAGATAGTATAAACGAAGTCCGCCGAAAAGGGAATATGAATATTTTGTGTAAAGGCTTTACGAACGGAATGTTTCGTGTTATTATAAGTAGTATTAAAAACTACATAGTATGGTTTTTAAAAAATGAAAATAATTGTAACTATTCAGTGCCCCATTCGCAGAATGACTCTTTGGGAGTTATATTTTTGAATAGCTGCAATCAATAATATGGAGATTAATATGAGTTTTAAAATCGTAGTAGACAGCTGTTGTGAATTGCCGGAAGAATATTTGCAGGATTCCCGGTTCGAGATCGTGCCTTTGGGACTGGAAGTGGGAGATTACCAGATTCAGGATGATGAGAATTTTGATCAGGCGGAATTCCTGAAAAAGGTGGCAGAGTGTCCGAAATGTCCCAAGTCGGCATGCCCTTCCCCAGAGCGTTTCAGGGAAGCCTACCACACAGAAGCAGAGCATGTGTATGTGATCACTTTATCCTCCCACCTCAGCGGAAGCTACAACAGTGCGGTGCTTGGTATGAATCTGTATCGGGAAAAATACGGGAAGAAGCAGATCCACGTCATCGATTCCGAGTCCGCCAGCTGTGGTGAGACCCAGATCGTGAAGAAACTGGTAGAACTGGAAGAGCAGGGCCTTTCCTTCGAAGAAATCGTGAAGCAGATCGAAGAGTTCCGCAGCAATGTGCATACCTATTTTGTACTGGATAATCTGGAGACGCTGCGCAAGAACGGCAGACTGACCGGTGTGAAAGCACTGGTGGCATCCACGCTGAACATCAAGCCGATCATGGCCGGAGACAAGGGCAGTATCGTGCAGAGAGGCCAGAGCGTCGGCATGAAGAAAGCACTCCGAAGAATGGCGGAGATCGTTCTGGAAGAGGCAGGGGATACGAAGGAACGTTTCCTGATGATCACCCACTGCAATGCTCCTGACCGCGCCGAGACCATGAAGAAGCTTCTTATGGAAAAGGCAGAGTTCAAAGGATGCCTGATCATGGACACCCGCGGTGTCAGCAGCATGTACGCCAACGATGGCGGCGTGATCGTGACGGTGTAAAAAGATTAATATCATAGGCAATATAGCTCCGGCGGATTAGCCTGTCATTTTTTGTTTCTGACAGCCTGTTCCGCCTGGGCTTTTGTTTTCCTGAAAACTAGGAAAAACAGGCGATTTCCGAGGAAAAAGCGTTCCGAAAGCGGCCAGAAAAGGTGAGTTTCCTTCAAAAGTGGGTATTTGGTCGGAAAAGGTGGAAAAAATTTCTTCTGGCAAGGAAAAATCCACTATTTTGAGCCTGTTCTATCATTGTAAAAGGAACGGTTTTGTATCAAAAACAGGAAAATGCTGCAAAAAAATACAAAAACACAGGATTTTCAGGAAATTGGAGAAGATATTTTCGTTAAAGATACGTTTTTGGCTGTTTTTGTACAAAAAAGTGGCAGAACAGTGACTTTTTTGTATGAAATCGGTTATTTTATGGGGATTTACGAAAATACCTGATTCTATCGGATTCCCTACGAAGGATCCGATGAGATTGTCTGGCAGAAAAACCGATGTCAAGAGAGTATTGCTACGGATGTAGCAGAAAAAGCAAAAAATGTAAGAGCTTACATCTATGTGAGCCAAACATCCTCATGCATATTCCACAAAAAGATAGATAAAAAATTAACTTTCCTAAAAACTATTGATAGTTTTTATTATTTAGGATACAATTGCACATATACAAAAATCAGTAGCCGACAAGAAACGGCTATTTTTTAAAAAACAAAATGTAAGCGCTTACACGGCGTAACAGGCAGCCAGCTCAGGTGGCCAATGCCATAGTACGTGTCAGTAAAACACCGCGCCCGCAGACGGAGAGCAGCACGCCATAGCCGTTGCCGGCAGCGCCCGTGGCGCAGGGCATAAAAGTAACGCAGGCATCAGCCCGCAGAATGGAGAAGATTATGAGCCGATTGAAGATAGCTACCCCGAATAAAGCACAGCTTACGGTGGAACGCCTGTACAAAGATCTGGAGAGAAGAATTATCGCCAGCCCGCCCGGATTATGTCCGGTGGACCTGCAGCTTTCTTTTCTGAAAATGTGTCATGCCCAGACCTGTGGTAAATGTGTGCCCTGCCGTGTGGGACTGGGGCAGTTGCAGAACCTGATGGAGGATGTATTGGCAGGCAAAGCCACCCTGAAGACACTGGATCTGATCCGGGATACCGCTTCCGACATTGTGGACTCCGCTGACTGTGCCATCGGTTACGAGGCGGCCCATATGGTACTGGCCGGACTGGAAGGCTTCCGTGAGGATTATGTCTACCACATTGAACATGGCGGAAAATGTTCCTGCCATATTACCCAGCCGGTTCCCTGTGTGGCGCTGTGCCCCGCAGGTGTGGATATCCCCGGTTACATAGCACTGGTGAAGGAAGGGCGTTATGCAGATGCCGTGAAGCTGATCCGCAAGGACAATCCTTTCCCCACCGCCTGTGCCCTGATCTGTGAGCATCCCTGTGAGGCAAGATGCCGCCGCAACATGATCGATAGTGCCATCAATATCCGCGGCCTGAAGCGTATGGCAGTGGACAATGCCAGAGCCAACACGGTTCCTGTGCCTGAGAAAGCGGAGAGCACCGGTAAAAAAGTAGCAATCATCGGCGGAGGCCCCGGCGGACTGTCTGCGGCATATTATCTGGAGCTGATGGGACACCATGCCGTGGTATTTGAGGAAAAGAGCAAGCTGGGCGGTATGCTGCGCTACGGAATTCCCAACTATCGTTTCCCAAGAGAACGCTTACAGGAGGATATTGACACTATTCTGTCCACCGGAGTGGAAGTGAAATTGAACACCAGAGTCGGCAACGGCGAAGGTGAGATTTCTTATAATAAGCTGCACGAAGAATACGATGCAGTCTATATTGCCATCGGTGCCCATACGGATAAAAAGATCGGTATCGAGGGAGAGGATGCCAACGGTGTCATGTCTGCAGTGGAAATGCTGCGCCGCATCGGTGACGATGACATGCCGGACTTCAAGGACAAGACCGTAGTCGTAGTCGGCGGCGGTAACGTAGCCATGGACTGTACCCGTTCCGCCATTCGTCTGGGTGCGAAAAAGGTGGGAATTGCCTACCGCAGAAGACAGACCGATATGACGGCGCTTCCTGAAGAAGTGGAAGGCGCCATCGCAGAGGGCGCAGAGCTTTACAGCCTGAAAGCACCTCACAAGATCGAAGCCGACGAGAACGGCAATGTGACGGCTCTGTGGGTAGAAACTCAGATCATCGGCCCAATCGATGCCTGGGGACGAGCCCGTCCGATCCAGGCGGATGTGCCTCTCCTTCGAATCCCCTGTGATATCGTCGTGGTGGCCATCGGTCAGGGTATCGAGACCCGCCATTTCGAGGAGGCGGGTCTCTCCGTAAAACGAGGCACCATTACTGCCATGAGTGACAGTGAAGTCAAGGATGTCCACGGTGTATTTGCCGGTGGTGACTGTGTGACCGGTCCGGCTACCGTCATCCGTGCCATTGCCGCCGGAAAAGTAGCTGCAGCCAATATCGATGAATATCTGGGTTACCACCATGTAGTACCCTGTGATGTGGAGATCCCGCCGGTATCCTACGAGGACAAGGAACCCTGCGGACGGATCCAGCTGAGTGAAAAGGAAGCCGGAGAGCGCAAGACGAATTTCGATGCATTTGAATGCGGCATGACGAAGCAGGAAGCCTGCCAGGAAGCGGGCAGATGCTTACGCTGCGATAAATACGGCTACGGAAGCTTAAAGGGCGGCCGAGCTGCCATCTGGTAAAAAGAGGAGCAAACAATGGGCGAGAAAATGATAAACCTTACAATAGACGGCGTGCAGCTGCAGGTCCCGGAGGGAACCAGCGTCATGAGTGCGGCAGCAGGCGTGGGAATCGAAGTACCGCATCTGTGCTTTTTAAAAGACATCAATGAGATCAGTGCCTGCAAGGTCTGCGTGGTGGAAGTGCAGGGAAAAAGCAAGCTGATCACAGCCTGCAACAGCCCGGTGGAAGAGGGAATGGTAGTGTATACCAATTCTCCGAAGGTACGCCGTGTGCGCAAGACAAATGTGGAACTGATCCTGTCCCAGCATGATTGTCACTGTGCCACCTGTGTCAGAAGCCGTAACTGTAATTTACAGCAGATTTCCAACGATCTGGGAATTCTGGAAGTACCTTTTACCGAGGAGGTTCCCGAGACACCCTGGGATCATTCTTTCCCTCTGATCCGGGATTCCAGAAAATGTATTAAATGTATGCGCTGTGTACAGATCTGCGATAAAGTCCAGGCCATGCATGTCTGGGATGTACAGAACACCGGATCCCGTACCACAGTAGATGTGGCGGATAATAAGACCATCGATTGCTCCGACTGTACACTGTGTGGACAGTGTATTACCCATTGTCCTACCGGAGCATTGCGGGAACGAGACGATACATACAAGGCTTTCGAGGCACTGGCGGATCCCGAGAAGGTCACAGTAGTCCAGGTGGCACCGGCGGTAAGAACCGCATGGGGCGAGGAACTGGGACTGAATGCGGAGGAAGCTTCCGAGGGCAAAATGGTGGCAGCGCTGAAGCGCATCGGTTTTGACTATGTATTTGATACCAACTTCGCAGCGGATCTGACGATTATGGAAGAGGGAAACGAACTGCTGGAGCGGCTGGACAATTCCCGGAAATACGCATGGCCCATGTTTACCTCCTGCTGTCCCGGCTGGGTAAGCTTCGTGTCCAAGAAGTATCCGGAGTATCTGCGGAATTTGTCCACGGCAAAATCCCCCCAGCAGATGTTCGGTGCCATGGCGAAGACTTATTTTGCACAGAAGAAAGGGATTGATCCCAATAATATCTGCTGTATCTCCATCATGCCCTGCGTATCCAAGAAGAGAGAGGCTTCTCTTTCTTATATGAAGAGCGCCGGAGCCGGACAGGATGTGGATATTGTACTGACCACAAGAGAATTCGTGCGGATGATCCGTGCCGAGCATATCAATACCCGGTTCTTAAAGGAGCAGGCTTTTGATTCTCCTCTGGGAGAAAGCACCGGTGCCGGAGTGATCTTCGGCGTCACCGGCGGTGTCATGGAGGCAGCACTTCGTACCGCATATGCAGTAGTGGAAGGCAAGAATCCGGAAGCAGATGCTTTCCGGGCAGTCCGGGGAAGAGACGGCAGAAGAGAAGCAGACTTCACACTGGGAGATCAGACCTTACATACCTGTACTGTCAGCGGACTGGCCAATGCGGAGAAGCTGATGGAGGACATTAAGGCAGGAAGGGTATCCTATGATTTCGTGGAAGTCATGGCATGCCCCGGTGGTTGTGTCGGAGGCGGCGGACAGCCCATCCACGACGGATGCGAATTCGCGGAGCGGCGCGGAGGCACCCTGTACCGTCTGGACAGTGAGAGAAAGCTTCGCTTCTCCCATGAGAACCCCGAGGTACAGAAGGCCTACGAAGAGTTCCTGGGCAAGCCCCTCAGCCGCACCGCCCATAAGCTTTTGCATTCCGAACACGTGAACGAACTGTACTTTGAAACACATAACTACTTGTAATACCAGGTGACCGATTTAGCCGCAGGGCATGCTTGCATGCGCCTGCGGCTGAATCAGGGAACCGCCCAAACATGAGGAAGAAGCGATTTGCGAAGCAAATCAGCGGAATCCGAATGTTTGCAAGACCCTATTGACATTTTTTCACACAGGGTCTATACTGTGTATAGTTTAAAGATGATTACTAGAGTAAGAGTGGACGCGCGCCACTCTTTCTTGTTGTTGTAACGACAGCTCATATCAGTAAAGGAGGGCCTACATGTCCAAACGAGAGGACTACGAAAACAGAACCGAAGAACTGCTGACGCCCATCGCAGAAGTAAGTCAGGTGGAGATCTATGATGTGGAGTATGTAAAAGAAGGCAGTGACTACTATCTGAGAGCTTACATCGACAAGCCGGAAGGTGTGAACATTCTGGATTGCGAGAATGTCAGCAGAGCATTATCCGAAGCTCTGGACAAGGCTGATTTCATTCCGGATGCTTACATTCTGGAAGTCAGCAGCCCGGGACTGGGTAGAACACTGAAAAAGGATAAGCATTTGCAGAAGAGCATCGGTGAAGAAGTAGAGATCAAGCTGTTCAAGCCCATTGACAAATGCAAAGAGTTTTCTGGCATTCTGGAGAGCTTCAATGCAGATAACATTACGATCACGGAAAACGGCAGCCCGAGAACTTTTGCCAGAGCAGACATTGCCCTGATCCGTCTTGCATTAGATTTTTGATACTATTCAGAGCCAAAGGGCGAAGGAATAGTTATAGCTTGTAGAATAAGAAGAAACCATACACTAAGAAAAGGCGAAAGCCGGAATGGAGGAAATAATGAATAAGGAATTAATGGAGGCACTGGACGTTCTGGAGAAGGAGAAGGAGATCAGCAAGGAGACCTTGTTTGAAGCCATCGAGAACTCCCTGATGACAGCCTGCAAGAACCATTTTGGAAAGGCTGACAATGTCCATGTGGAGATTAATAGAGAAACCTGCGATTTTCTGGTATATGCTGAGAAGGAAGTCGTTCCCACGAAGGATGATGTGGAGGATGACTGCCTGCAGATTGCTCTGGAGGATGCACAGGAGATTTCCAAGAGAGCACAGGTGGGCGACATGATCCATGTGGAGATCAAGTCCAAGGAGTTCGGCCGTATCGCTACCCAGAATGCCAAGAACGTGATCTTACAGAAGATCCGTGAGGAAGAGAGAAGCGTGATCTACAACCAGTACTACGAGAAGGAAAAGGATGTTGTGACCGGCGTAGTACAGCGTTATGTAGGCAAGAACATCAGCATCAATCTGGGTAAGGCAGATGCCATGCTGACCGAGAACGAGCAGGTAAAGGGCGAAGTATTCAAGCCCACCGAGCGTATCAAGGTTTACATTGTGGAAGTAAAGAACACCCCGAAGGGACCCCGCATCAATGTCAGCCGTACCCATCCGGAACTGGTAAAGAGACTGTTCGAGTCCGAAGTTACCGAGATCAAGGACGGTACCGTAGAGATCAAGAGCATTGCCAGAGAGGCAGGAAGCCGTACCAAGATCGCTGTATGGAGCAATAACCCCAATGTAGATGCTGTCGGCGCCTGTGTAGGTATGAATGGTGCCCGCGTCAATGCTATCGTGGAAGAGCTGCGCGGTGAGAAGATCGATATCGTGAACTGGGATGAGAACCCCGGTAACCTGATTCAGAATGCACTTTCTCCTGCCAAGATCGTAGCAGTATTTGCAGATCCCGATGAGAAGACCGCAAAGGTAGTCGTACCCGATTATCAGTTGTCTCTGGCTATCGGTAAGGAAGGTCAGAACGCAAGACTGGCAGCAAGACTGACCGGCTACAAGATCGACATCAAGTCCGAGACTCAGGCCAAGGATGCTCCCGGCTTCCGTTATGAGGACTATGTGGATGATTACGAAGATGATACCGTAGACGATTTTGATGGAGAGCAGGAATAATCAATGGCAAAAAAGATTCCACTGAGGCAGTGCGTAGGCTGCGGAGAAATGAAAGGCAAAAAAGAAATGCTGCGTGTCCTGAAAACACCGGAAGATGAGATATGTCTGGATGCAACCGGCAAAAAAAACGGACGTGGTGCATATATATGCAGACAGAAGGAATGTCTGCAGAAAGCCCGGAAGAATAAAGGATTAGAACGTTCTTTCAAGATGAGTATTTCTCCTGAGGTATATGATACACTGGAAAAGGAGTTTGATCAGCTTGAAACAGAATAAGATTTATTCCCTTTTGGGACTTGCGATGAGGGGGCGTAACCTGGTAAGCGGTGAATTCCAGACGGAGGACGCTGTGAAAAAAGGTTCTGCCATGTTGGTGATCGTTGCAGAGGATGCATCGGCCAATACGAAAAAGTTGTTTCACGACAAATGTTCCTATTATGAAGTCCCGGTATATGAATATGGCACGAAGGAAGAACTCGGCTGGGCCATCGGCCGGAACTTAAGATCTTCGGTAGGTGTGTGTGATGCGGGACTGGCAGATGCACTCATCAAGCAATTGGAAGCGAATTTGCCCGGTTAGGCAGAATGGAGGAAAGCATGGCGAAAATCAAAGTACATGAACTCGCAAAAGAATTGGAACTACAGAGTAAGGATATATTAAGTTTTTTACAGGAAAAAGGAATTGAGGCAAAGGCAGCACAGAGCTCGCTGGAAGAGGATGCGGCAGCACTGGTACGCAACAGCCTCGGAAAGAAAAAAGCAGCTGCACCCGCAGCACAGAAAGCTCCGGTAAATACCGAAAACGCAAAGCCTGCTGAGGAAAAGGCTCAGGCACCCGCAGGGGAAGCAAAGGCTCAGGAAACGAAAGTTTCCGAGGAGACCAAATCTACTGAGGAGACGAAAAAGAAGAAAAAGATTATTTTCGTTAGCAACCCTCAGAATTCCAAGATGCCCGGACAGCGTCAGGGTGGTCAGAGTGGACAGGGACAGAGAAATGCAGGCGGACAGCGTCCGAATCAGGGCGGCAGATACCAGAACAATGGTTACCAGAATAATTCCTACGGCAACCGTGTTCAGGCACAGGCTCCCGTACGTCCCATCAAGCCGCTGACCCCTCCGTCTCCCACTCCCAGCGTGGCAATGGTACCCGGCAACCGTGGACAGCAGCCTGCGAAAAAGCCTCAGACACAGGCACCGGTAAAGGAGCAGGCAGTACAGAATACTGCAGCCGCACAGGCACCTCAGGCAGCACAGCCTGCACAGAATGTGGCACAGACCAGACCGGCAGACAGACCTCAGAACGGTAACCGTGACAACCGCGATAACCGTCAGGGCGGTTACGGTCAGAATAATCGTGACAACCGTGGACAGAACGAGCGTGGCCAGGGCGGTTACAACCGTGACAACAGAGACGGCAATCGTGACAATCGTCAGGGTGGCTACGGACAGGGTAACCGTCAGGGCGGACAGAATGGTAACAGAGGAGGTATGGGCAATGGCAGACCTCAGGGAGGCGGATTTAACAGACAGGGTCGTCCGGGTATGGAAGGCGGTCAGGGTGATCGCCGCGGTAACGGCAATGGTGAGCGCGGTTACGGCAATAACGGCCGCGACGGAAGAGGCAATGGCGGATCGGGTAATCGATTCGGAGATAACAGACAGAATAAGGGCTTCGCTCCGGAACCTGCAGGCAAGGATCTTGAGAAGAAGCGCGAAGATGAAAAGAGACGTTTCAGCCAGGAGAAGGACAACAAGCGTTCCAAGAAGGACCATATCTACGAGGACGAGGACGCGCTGAAGAACAAGCCCGGACGTTTCATCAAGCCGGAAAAGAAGAAGGAAGAGGTACAGGAAGAGCAGATCAAGGTGATCGTGCTGCCGGAATCCATTACCATCAAAGAACTGGCTGAGAAGATGAAGTTACAGCCCGCAGCCATCATCAAGAAGCTGTTCCTGGAAGGTAAGATTGTAACCGTGAACCAGGAGATCTCCTATGAAGATGCAGAGAACATTGCCATGGAATATGACATTCTCTGTGAAAAAGAGGTCAAGGTAGATGTCATCGAAGAGCTGTTGAAGGAAGATGAAGAGGACGAGGCAGATCTGGTGGAGAGACCTCCCGTAATCTGTGTTATGGGTCACGTTGACCATGGTAAGACTTCCCTGTTAGACGCTATCCGGAAGACCAACGTAACCGATCGTGAGGCAGGTGGTATCACCCAGCACATCGGTGCTTATACTGTAAATGTGGGAGACCGTAAGATCACCTTCTTAGATACTCCCGGACACGAAGCATTTACCGCCATGCGTATGCGTGGTGCCAATGCGACCGATATCGCTATCCTGGTAGTAGCAGCGGACGACGGCGTAATGCCCCAGACCGTAGAGGCAATCAACCATGCAAAGGCAGCAGGTGTGGAGATCATCGTAGCAGTGAACAAGATCGATAAGCCCTCAGCCAACATTGACCGTGTAAAACAGGAGCTGGCAGAGTACGAGCTGATCCCCGAGGATTGGGGCGGAAGTACCGTCTTTGCACCGGTATCTGCGAAGAGCGGAGAAGGTATCGACCAGCTGCTTGACATGATCCTGCTGACCGCAGATATCATGGAACTCAAGGCCAACCCCAAGAGAAAAGCAAGAGGTCTGGTCATCGAGGCAGAGCTGGATAAGGGACGCGGTCCCGTGGCTACCGTACTGGTACAGAAAGGTACCCTGCATGTGGGAGATTTCATTTCCGCAGGCGTGGCACACGGTAAGGTAAGAGCCATGATCGATGATAAGGGACGCAGAGTAAAAGAAGCAGGACCGTCTACCCCTGTAGAAATCCTGGGCCTCTCCGATGTTCCCAGTGCAGGAGAAGTATTCCTGGCTCATGATAATGATAAGACAGCAAAATCCTATGCGGAGACCTATCTGGCACAGAACAAGGAAAAGATGCTGGAAGAGACCAAGGGCAGAATGTCCCTGGATGATCTGTTCAGCCAGATCCAGGAGGGTAATCTGAAGGAACTGAACCTGATCGTCAAGGCTGACGTACAGGGTAGTGTCGAGGCTGTAAAACAGTCCCTGATGAAGCTGTCCAACGAAGAAGTAGTAGTTAAATGTATCCACGGCGGCGTAGGTGCCATCAATGAGTCCGACGTATCTTTAGCAAGTGCGTCCAACGCGATCATCATCGGATTCAACGTTCGTCCCGATGCGACTGCCAAGGCAACCGCAGAGAGAGAGGGCGTGGATGTACGTCTGTACAAGGTCATCTACCAGGCTATCGAAGATGTGGAAGCTGCCATGAAGGGTATGCTGGATCCCGTATACGAGGAGAAGGTTATCGGTCATGCAGAGGTTCGTCAGATCTTCAAGGCATCCGCTATCGGTAACATCGCAGGTTCCTATGTTCTGGACGGTGTGTTCCAGAGAGGCTGTAAGGTTCGTATCACCCGTGAGGGCGAGCAGATCTTCGAAGGCAACCTGGCTTCCTTGAAGAGATTTAAGGATGATGTGAAGGAAGTTAAGGCCGGATATGAGTGTGGTCTCGTATTCGAAGGCTTTGACAAGATGCAGGAGCTGGATATCGTAGAAGCATATATCATGGTGGAAGTACCACGGTAGGTTACTAGAACGCATCCGTTCGCAGATGCATTCCGCTTACCCACGCTCGCGCTCTGCAAAAAACGTAGCGGACACTAAGAATCTTCCTGCGCTTTGCTTGCAAGATTCAAGTGCCGACGTTTTTCAACGGGGTTACGCGAAACGCATTCTGTTCGCGGATGCTCGCCAAGACGTCTACGATACCCGCAGGAAAGAATTAAGAAGGAATAAGAATGAGAAAGAATAGTGTGAAAAATACCCGTATCAACGGGGAAGTACAGCGCGTTCTGGCAGAGATCATCCGGGGCGGTCTCAAGGACCCCCGGATCAGTCCCTGGACCAGTGTGGTCGCTGTGGAAGTGGCACCGGATCTGAAGAGCTGTAAGGCATGGATCAGCGTGCTGGGAGACGAGGAAGTCAGAAAGTCTACCCTGCAGGGACTGAAGAGCGCCGAAGGCTTTATCCGCAGAGAACTGGCTCGTACCATCAATCTGCGTAATACTCCGGATATCACTTTTGTGATGGATCAGTCCATTGAATACGGTGTCAATATGTCCCACAAGATCGATGAGGTCATTGCAGCGGATGAACAGGCACAGAAGCCGGAAAATGAAGTGGTGGAAGATACGGAAGAAACAGAGGAAGGTGACGAGTAATGGATTTGCGTGAAGAATGTCTGGGTGCGAAAAAGATCGGCATCAGCGGACATATTCGTCCGGATGGAGACTGTGTGGGTGTATGTCTTTCCTTACAGATGTATCTGCGTAAACTCCTTCCCGAAGCGGAAGTTACCGTATATCTGCAGAAGCCGTCCGAAGAGTTTACCTATCTGAAAGGATACGATGAGATTCAGACCGAATGTCCCGTGCAGGAGCCTTTTGATGTGTATTTTGCGCTGGATTGCAGTGGGGATCGTCTGGGAGGTGCGGAGACGTATTTCCAGAATGCGAAAAAGAAGATCAACATTGATCATCACATCAGCAATTCCGGTTGCGGTGATGTGAATCTGGTCCGTCCGGAAGTGGGAAGTGCCTGTGAGGTGCTGTATCACATTATGGATGCGGAACTTATTGACAAGGATATTGCGGAAGCGCTGTATACCGGCATCATCCATGATACCGGTGTATTCCAGTATTCCAATACGACACCGGAGACGTTGCAGGCAGCAGCGTTTCTGATCTCCTTCGGATTCAATTTCCCGAAGCTGATCGAGGAAAGCTTTTACCAGAAGACCTATCTGCAGACCCAGATCATGGGCAGAGCTCTGATGGAGAGCATTCGTTTCATGGACGGACGCTGCATCGTGAGCATGGTGGACCGCAAGACCATGGAATTCTACAATGCGGTACCGGGAGATCTGGACGGCATTGTGAACCAGTTGCGCAATATCAAGGGCGTGGACTGTGCGATTTTCATGTATGAGACCAACGTACTGGAGTACAAGGTCAGCATGCGTTCCAATGAGAAAGTAGATGTGGCGAAGGTGGCATCTTTCTTCGGAGGCGGCGGACATGTACGTGCCGCAGGCTGCACTATGAAGGGAACCTTCCATGATTGTGTCAACAATTTGTCACTGCACATCGACAAACAACTGCGGGGAGAACAGGATTAATGGACGGCATCATCAATGTATATAAGGAAGCGGGCTTTACCTCCCATGATGTGGTAGCCAAGCTTCGCGGGATCTGCCGGCAGAAAAAGATAGGGCACACAGGTACACTGGATCCACAGGCTACCGGTGTGCTTCCTGTATGTCTGGGGAATGCTACCAGAGCATGTGAAATGCTGACGGACAGGACCAAGGAATATGTGGCAGAACTTCTGCTGGGACAGATCACAGATACCCAGGATATCACGGGAACCGTTCTGGAAGAGCGGGAAGTGGCGGTGAGTGAAGCACAGGTACGTGAAGTGATCGCCGGTTTTGTCGGCGGCTATGACCAGATCCCACCCATGTATTCTGCACTGAAGGTCAATGGGAAAAAGCTCTATGAGCTGGCCAGAGCGGGCAAAGAAGTGGAACGGCAGGCAAGACATGTGGATCTGCCGGCAATCGAGATTCTGGAAATAAAGTTTCCCGTGGTAAAATTCCGCGTGGAATGTTCCAAGGGAACCTATATCCGCAGTCTCTGTGCCGATATTGGGGAAAAACTGTGCTGCGGCGGCACCATGCAGAGCCTCGTTCGCACCAGAGTCGGGGAATTCCGGCTGGCAGATGCCCTGACACTTGCACAGCTGCAGGAACTTCGGGACACGGAGAGGCTGGAGGAAGCACTGCTTCCCACAGACCGTATTTTTTCGGATTTTCCCATGTTGCATGTGGAGGAAAAGTGGCGGAAACTGATCGATAACGGGAATGCTTTTTATCCGGGACAGACTGTGGAACAGACCACACATCCGGCAGGAGAGTGGGTGCGCATCTACAGAGAGGATGACAGCTTCGTGGGCATTTATGCGTATGATGAAACGAAGGAATGGTACAAGCCCGTGAAGATCTTCCCAAGTAATACAGAAAGCAGGAAATAGACTTGGAAATCATTGCAGGAACAACAGACTTTTATCTGGAAAAAGATACAGCAGTAGCCATCGGTAAATTTGACGGAGTCCATCTGGGCCACAGGAGACTTTTGGAAGAGATTCTTGGCCGAAAAAAATATGGGCTGGCGGCGTGCGTGTTCACCTTTGACCCTACACCGGCAGTGCTGTTCGGCCTGTCTGACGGTAAAGAACTGACCACCAGAGAGGAAAAAAGACGCCTGTTTGAACGTCTGGGAATCGACACTCTGATCGAGTTTCCTCTTACGAAGGAGACTGCAGCCACAGAGCCAGAGCGTTTTGCAACAGAGATTCTGGCCAAACAGATGAATACCCGGTTTGTGGCGGCAGGCGAGGATCTGTCTTTTGGCAAGAACGGCGCAGGAAATGCCGAACTTCTGGAGAGAATGGCGCCGCATCTGGGCTTTTGCGTCCAGACCATAGAGAAGATCGAAGTGAACGGCATCGAAGTCAGTTCCACTTACATCCGCAAGCTGGTGGAAGAGGGCCGGATGGAAGAGGCCGAAGAGATGCTGGGAATGCCTTATACACTGGTGGGAGCAGTGGAGCATGGCAATCATATCGGACATACCCTGGGATTTCCAACGGTGAATCTGCTGCCTCCCGCAGGCAAACTTCTGCCGCCCAACGGAGTTTACTATGCGGCGGTGCGCCATAATGGAAAGGTCTATAAGGCCATCAGCAATGTGGGAACCAAACCCACGGTTTCTTCTGAAAAAGTGATGGGGGTGGAATCTTATCTGTATGATTTTGACCAGGACATCTACGGGCAGGAGATCGAGGTGGCTTTGAAAAGATTTCGGCGCCCGGAACGCAGATTTGGATCGCTGGAAGAACTTAAGGAGCAGCTGGACCGGGATATTGCGGATGGACGAAATGCGTAGGAAAAACAGCTGTTTTACGCAAACACGGTAGAAATTGCGTAAAGTTTTGTAAAGAAAAGTAAAAGAAAAGTTAAAGAAAAGTAAAATTTACATTGCAAGTTTTTATTCTATCTCGTAAAATATATTTTGGATTGTTTATATAAGAATAAATTTGAAAATTATTGTTTTGGTTTTTCGGAAGAGAATCAAGAGAGATTGAGGGATTAAAAATGAGCTTTGGAACAATATTGACAATGGCAGGAGGTCTGGGACTGTTTTTATTCGGAATGGAACTGATGAGTGATTCCATTGAGAAGGTAGCAGGTGCCAGACTTCGTCGTATTCTGGAAATCTTTACCACGAACCGTTTCATGGGTATGATCGTCGGTATTATTTTTACCGGTATCATCCAGTCCTCTTCGGCATGTACGGTTATGGTCGTCAGCTTCGTTAACTCTGGTCTGATGAATCTGTATCAGGCGGCGGGCGTTATCCTCGGTGCAAACATCGGTACTACCATTACTTCACAGCTGGTATCTTTTAATTTATCCAAAATAGCACCGCTGATCCTGCTGGTGGGTGTGGTCGTGATGATGTTTACGAAGAAGGAAAAGGTCCGTAAGGTGGCGGAAGTGGTCGTTGGTTTCGGTATCCTGTTCGTAGGCCTGAGCACCATGTCCCAGGCTATGGCGAACATGAAGAATGAGCCACAGGTGGTCAATCTGCTGATGTCTCTGAAGAACCCGTTCTTAGCCACATTGATGGGATTTGCTCTGACAGCCATTATCCAGAGTTCGTCCGTAACGGTCAGCATTGTGTTGTTGCTGGCTAATCAGGATCTGCTGCCGTTACCTATTACGCTGTACATTATCCTGGGATGTAATATCGGTGCTTGTGCTACCGCAATGTTAGCTTCCATGACCGGTAAAAAGGACGCAAAGAGAGCAGCACTGATCCATCTGCTGTTCAATATTATCGGTACGGTTATTATCTACATTGCCCTGTTTGTGGCAGGAGACCAGATCGTGGAATTGATCAAGTCCATTTCCGCAGATAACGGTCGATTCGTAGCAAATGCACATACGCTGATCAAGATTGCGCAGGTAATTATGCTGTTCCCGTTCACCGGATGGCTGGTCAAGATGACTTACCTGATCGTACCAGGCGAGGATCAGAAGGTTGGCTACAGAGAGAGCTATCAGTTAAAATACATCGGCGACAAAGTGGTGTTCAACCCTGCTACCGCAGTGGTAGAGGTTATCAAAGAGCTGGAGCGTATGGCTTCTCTGGCAGAGGAGAACTTAAACCGTGCCATGAATGCCCTGATCACGCTGGATGAAGAGGACATTGAGGAAGTCTACGAGGTAGAGAAAAATATCAACTTCCTGAATCATGCCATCACGGATTATCTGGTGAAGATCAACCAGACCACGCTGCCCATCGAAGACTTGAACAGTCTGGGTGCCCTGTTCCATGTGGTGAACGATATCGAGCGTATCGGTGACCATGCGGAGAACGTGGCGGATGCTGCCAGACAGCGTAAGGAAGAAGGCGTTTCCATCAGTAAGGAAGCCCAGAAGGAACTGGGAGATATGTTGGAAATGGTCAACAAGATCATCCGTTATGCTGTAGAAATGTTCGCCAAGAGCGATGAATCCCATATGCAGGAGATCGTTACTCTGGAGGATCAGGTAGACGAGAAGGAACGCGAACTGCAGAAGAAACATGTAGAGCGTCTGACCAAGGGAGAGTGTTCTCCCGAAGCCGGCATGATCTTCTCCGATATCGTATCCGGACTGGAGAGAGTAGCAGACCATGCCACCAATATCGCTTTTGCCATTACCACAGAAGAGGATGCCGAAGACGGCGATATCAAACGGTAATTAACTAGAAAGTTAGCATAGCTACGAGCCATGCAAAAATAGAGTGGAACACCTCGAT
>NZ_QUEC01000021.1:0-78030 GCF_003478095.1 Clostridium sp. AF34-10BH | reverse complement strand
CATATCTCAAGGATGCTCTGTCTATTAATTTCCTACAGTAAATTTACCCGAACAAACGTTGCGTGCAATTGAAAAGAAGTGTGGATTGTGATATACTTTATTAAGGTTTATTGGGGTTTGGTCTGATTTGTATACCAGAGAAAATTCTGCATCAAAATAAAAAAGTCCCTGTGATTTGCTCACAAGGACATCCAATAGTTGATGTCTTCATAGCTATTTACAAAATCCAGCACGAACGTCTTTTTATCATAAGGTGCACAAATACGGTTTAACCGGGACAATGTCTGTACCGCATTAACACCTTTCAGCTTTTTCAGAACATACATGGCACAGAGTTTCGGCTGGTCAAATCCGGTCTGATATTTATTTGCTACCAGGAGAACCTGATATTTATCCGTATCAAATTCCTTTGTAAGTCGATCCTCCGGAAATCCATTCAAAGAGCTTTCTGTATACTCCTGCTCATCATCCGGAAGCTTTACTTTTCCAGAGAAAGCCACCAATGCATGAATGCCCTCGTATCCTTTCTTCGCAATGTAATCTTCAAATGCCTGACGATACTTTACTGCACTCTGACGAGAAGCGGTAATCACCATTGCCTTAGTGGATATGTTGAGGGCGAGTTAGATAACAATAAAAGCCATGGGGAAGAACATTTAGTATATTGTATAGACAATGGTATGACAAAAATATATGTTTTAAAATGGAGTGAAATATTTGATGAGTTTTCAAAGCGACATGAATACTTGCTGGATAAATTAAAGCTTGAAGAAGAATTGTGGCTGCGTAAACATAATAGTGCGGATGAAGTAGTAGCTGATGCACAAAACAATTCTGCAATAATGGAAATGCCGTTAATACCTAAAAAAGCAATTGAATAAAATATCTGAAGGGTAGAAAAATATGAAGTTAGAAAATTTGAAATTGTTAAAAGAAGATATGATTAAGAATGGTTGGACCATCTGTAGCTTCATTTTTACATATAAGCGAATTGAGTATATTGTGCTTGTGAAAAGATTTGTAGGAACAGAAAAACGGGTAAATAAATATGCTTTGGTTAAATTGCATTTCATCAAATCTAAAAACCTTGATGATGATTTACAAGTTGAAGCCAATAGTTCTGGTATATTAATAGATGCAAGGCAATTAAGAGAATATTTTGAAATAGAGTATAATGAAAATTTAGGAGATATCCTTCAAGAATTTATAGAAAGGCTAGGAACTTTTATTCCTACAAGTATTCCCAGCAATGTATCTGAAATAGAAAAAAATGCAATGATACAATCCTTGAGTAAGAGTGATTCGGAGGATCCAAGTAAAATATATTGTAATAAAGTTCGAAGAAATCCTAATAATGGGCATAGAAGCGAATTTAATGCTGATAAAACCAAACTGTTAAGACCATCCTTATATACCTATTTTAGTAACGATGAGAGTATCAGTTTTTGTTATTATTCCGATGAAAGAATGGAAAATGATGATGAAACAATATTAAAAAATTTTTCATCACGATAGTAATTGATAGTCTAATTCGGATTGTAGGAGACCAGCTTAAAATGAAAAGTATTAATAAAACAAAAAATGATTCAATAAGTGAACAAGCATCTGCTACGAAAGAAGAAATGATAGAATTTGCATCCAAATATAAAAATATCGAAGCGTTTAAGGATTCTGATGATGAAACAACGTATTGGGTTATTATGCTGTTTATCCTATTGATGTATATTGATTACAATACACAAAAGTTATGGGAAAGTTTTGCAGAAGAAGTAAAGACAAAAAACAGATTTTTTCCAGAAAGTGAATTGCTAAAAAAGATATCTGATATCGCAGAAAAAGCAACGTGTACTATATCAAAAGGTGATATTTTGTATCGTGCACGAGATTATACCGAATAAGATTTCCTTAAAAATGATATGGTAATAACTCTTTCTGAGATAATGAAGGATGAGTTTTCTAATTTAGAATTTGATGCTACTGACATTTTTAATGAATCAGCAATGAATATTGCGTCCATTTACCTATGTGGTGATGAGGAAAAGAGGAGAAGAATTACAGAAAAAATAGATAATCTGTTGAATAATAAAAAGGACTTCTATGGTTTTGATAAAAGTAATTCTGATGCTCCGCCGAATGCCTATGCAAAAGAGGGGAGAGCTAATCCAAAAGGAATAAGCTATTTATATACTGCAAAAGATATTAAAACGGCAATATTGGAAATGCGGCCACAGATGCAGAAAATGTATAACATAGCCACTATAGAAATCATCAGAGATGCTAAGATATTTGATTTTACATATTCGCCCGAAAAAATAAAGGAGGATGAGTATTCTATAGTTGCGGACTTACATAGAATTTCTGAAGAGTTTTCTAAGCCTAATTTTGGAGATCAAATAGAGTATGCACCGACACAATTTCTCTGTGAATATATTAAAAGACTTGGTTTTGATGGAATTAAGTTTAAAAGTGCAGTATCAGCAACTGGTACAAATGTGTTGCTTTTTGATGTTAATGCGAAAACAAGAGTTTATGATATTACAGGTTCAAAAGTGTATACTGTTAATACACTAGATATAGATATTAGCCAAGTTATGCCAATGGAAAATGAAGATAAGGAGCAACCACAAATGTTATTTATATGTTACCCCAAATGTTCAACCTGTCAAAAGGCTAAAAAATGGCTGGATGAGCATAATATAAAATATACTGAGCGCCATATTGTAGAGGTGAATCCTACTTATGACGAATTAAAGGAATGGTACGGGAAGAGTGGACTGACCCTTAAGAAGTTCTTTAATACTAGCGGGCTTCTTTATAAAGAAATGCAGCTTAAGGACAAGCTGCCTACAATGAGTGAAGAGGAACAGATTCAGTTACTTGCTACAAATGGAATGTTGGTAAAGCGTCCACTTGTTGTAAATGGAGATACTGTGCTTGTTGGCTTCAAGGAAGCAGAATGGGCTGAAAAATTGAATTGATAATTTTTGAGAATTCGTTTATGTATATGGAGGAAAGGAGCTGAGAATCTCATATGTCAGATTTGTTTGATTTATCGAACTTTGATAAATATAAAGAAGATAACTGCCGAGAAGTGAAAAAGGCAGAAGGTGGATTGCCTATAGCATTATGGGAGTCGTATTCCTCATTTTTATGTACCAAGAGCTAAACGTGATCAGAAGTCTGTTTATATTAATAACGATTTATTTGGTGGCTGCTATCGTAGAGATTGGGAAGGCGACTATCATTGCTCAAAGGCAGAAATTAAAGGTATGCTCCGTGATGCTGCGGATGAGACAGAGGATATGAAGATTGTAGAACAGTTTGATATTTCTGCAATTGATACAGAGTCCTTGAAGGGATTCAGAAATCATCATAAGAGCTATCGTCCAGAGCACGTATTTAATAATTTACCAGATGATGAGTATTTAGAGAGAATAGATGCAGCAGGATTTGGTGAGGATGGTAAATTACATCCTACTACAGCTGGGTTGCTTATGTTCGGTGAAGAATATCATATCGTAAGAGAATTTCCAGAGTATTTCCTAGATTATAGAGAGATGCTGGACCAAACAATACGTTGGACAGATCGCTTGCAGTCTAGCTCCGGTGATTGGAGCGGTAATGTATTTGATTTCTTCTTTAGAGTAAATAGCAAAATTTCAAAGGATATTAAGAAGCCTTTTAAGCTTGAAGGTATTACGAGGGTGGATGATACTCCAGTTCATAAGGCAGTTCGAGAGGCTTTAGTTAATTGTTTGGTTAATACAGATTATTTCTTGCCTTGCGGTGTAGTGATTAAGAAGGAAGATGACAAGTTGGTTATCGAGAATCCTGGTAGCATTCGCACTGGTAAAAAGCAGATGCTTCGTGGTGGTATTTCAGATCCTAGAAATAAAACACTAATGAAGATGTTTAATATGATTGGTATTGGTGAAAGAGCTGGCAGTGGTATTCCAGATATTTATCAAGTTTGGGAGAATGAAGGTTGGCCAATGCCTGTGGTGGAAGAAAGTTATAATCCTGACAGGACTCGTTTATCGCTTGAATTTAAGAAACAAGCGAACAAAACAAGCGAACAAAACAAGCGAACCAAATAAACATAGAAAAACAGAAGAGAATTATCAGTTGATTAGAAAGTATTTGAAGGAAAATGGATTGTCTAAGACAACGGATATCGCACAAGCTATTGGATTAAGCCCTGCCCGTACAAGAGCTATACTGAAAGAAATGTCAGGGCTTGAATATGAAGGCACAACAAATAATAGAAGATATCGCTTAGCTGATGATAATTAGTATAAATCGTGAGAGTTGTTCATAAAACAAAGAAGGTGACCGTTGGGGTGACTGATAGGGTGACCGATACAGAAAGAATAATTTACGGAGGCACTTTATGGGAGTGATTGATATTGCCAGTAGTAAGTCTGTATGGCGTGGTATGGAATATTATAAACAGAATAAAGTTCTTTCGTATACTGTTAATGAAGATGGAAGCTGCGAAGGTATAGTAGCAGGTAGTGGAGATGGAAATTATCATGTTCATGTTGATATGGAGCATCCGCGAAAGTCCACCTGCGATTGTCCTTTGGCAAATGGAAAGAAAATCATATGCAAACATATTGTAGCTGTTTCACTTTGTCTTGATGAGTCTGAGGCAGATCGCTTTAAAAATGAAAAGACAATATATGCATCAGAGGAAGAGGAACGCAGAGCAAAGAAATATGAAAAGTATATGGGATTTGCCAGAACTATGTCTCCGAGAGAACTGAGAGAAGCATATGTGGAACTGATGACTGAACTGGATGAATATAGGTTGAAAGAAAAGTACGGGAATCCCCATATCACCTCGGCTTTACCAACGAGCCACTGCGAAGCAGTTACGCTCCTGACACGACAGAAGAAGTAACTGATAAGTCAGTTTGGTGTAAATAGTATAAAAACATTGGATTCCGTACAAAAAAGTTCCGAAATCAGGAATTTTTGTACGAAATTTCTTTTATTTGCGTATTTGGCGAAAATAAAGCATTTTTATAATACAAAATTACCTGCTTTTGTATTTTTTTCGCCGATATTGGCGTTTTAAATACAAGAAAATTCGTAGGAATCTGCAAGGCACTTTTACATTAGCTTTTTACAGTCGTTGACAGTCACAGCCTTTTACCATAAAATGAACAGTAAGAATGTATGAAAAAGGAAGAGAAAAATGGGAAAATCTGAGAAACAGATGGATAAAGAGCAAGGGCGCAACCAGCGGATCATCGATACGGCGTTCCGGCTTTTTGTGGAAAAGAAAATCGAAGCGGTCAGCATGGATGAGGTCGCAAAAGAAGCCGGTGTGGGACGTGCCACATTGTTCCGCTGTTACAACAATAAGACGGAGCTGGCTATTGCGGTCTGCGCATCGAAATGGAAGGCTTATCTGGACAAGCTGGATGAGGCAAGACCAATCTCTTCGATACACGATATTCCGGCCATCGGAAGATTTATTTTTACGCTGGACAGTTATATCGGCATGTATCAGAACCATAAGGATCTGCTGCAGTATAATGACAACTTCAACAATTATATAACACACCAGACGGTGCGGCAGGAGGAACTGGCGAATTTCCACGCATCCCTGAATTCCGTCAACACAAGACTTCATATGATGTATGCGAAGGCAAAAGAGGACAAGACCTTCCGCACGGATATTCCGGAGGAACAGTTCATGCGTGTGACGGTGCATACCATGATGGCAGCGTGTACCCATTACGCAGGTGGTTTTATCTGGGGAGCAACGGACAACAAGGATTATACAGGTGATCTGCTGCTTTTAAAGGAAATGATCTTGAATTATGCCCGGAATGACGCCAATCTCTAATTTTCAGGTATACTGATCCCGACAGCCGGTGGAACAGATGACTGATTGACATTGCAATTTCAGAAAATCTGTGATATAGTAGCCACAATTGAATATGGAGTATTCAGGTGCCGGAGCAGTCACGTAAGTAGCTGGCTCCGGTGAAAAGGGAAGCAGGTGTAAGTCCTGCACGAACTCGTCACCGTAATTAGGGAGCTGAAGCCGATAGATCACTGGGAGACCGGGAAGATGGCGGATGCAATGATCTTCAAGCCGGGAGACCTGCCTGAATGCTGTACAGAAACATTTGTTTCAAAGCCACGAGTAACTGGTTGTACGTGTGGAATGCAGAAGGGACAGAATCTTTTTTGCATTCGTTTCTTATGTGTACAAACCCTTTACCTGATACAGGAAAGGGTTTTTGTTTTTGTTGCGAAAAACATGTTTCTGACTTACATATTTAAGAACACCGGGGCAAACCCCAAAATCAAAAGAGACAGAAAAACTGTCAGAGGAGGAAACATGAAAAAAAGAATCGTAGCAGTAGTACTGGCAACCGTACTGGGCGCTGTATGCATCACCGGATGTGGCAGCACGCAGGAAGTAGCAGAGAGCACTGTACAGGCAGGCACTGAGGCGCAGACCACCCAGGCAGCGGAAACAGCAGCTACCGAAAGCACCGAAGATGCAGATCAAGCAGCAGCCGATGAAGTGGCAGCATTGATCGATGCCATCTATGTGCAGGAGAGAACTGAGAATACCGATAAGCAGTGTGCAGATGCCAAGGCAGCATGGGATGCACTGACCGACGCACAGAAGGAACTGGTAGAGGGAGAAAATGCAGATCCCGATTATTTCGGCAGAGATACCGGAGATGCTTCCAAGGATGATCCCCGCAATCAGGATGAGATCGGTGAGAACGAGATTCTGGTAGTAAGCTTCGGCACTTCCTTTAACGACAGCCGTGTGGCAGATATCAAGGGTATCGAGGATGCGATTGCAGCAGCCAATCCCGACTGGTCTGTAAGAAGAGCATTTACCGCACAGATCATCATCAATCATATACAGGCAAGAGATGACGAGCATATCGACAATATGGATCAGGCACTGGACCGCGCTGTGGCAAACGGTGTTAAGAACCTGGTAGTACAGCCCACGCATCTGATGCATGGCGCAGAGTATGACGAGCTGATGGAAGCTGTAGAAGCGTATAAGGATCAGTTTGCATCTGTAAAAGTTGCTGAGCCCCTGTTAGGTGAGGTAGGCTCTGATGCTGCCGTAGTAAATGATGACAAGAAGGCTGTTGCAGAAGAACTGACCGCAGAAGCAGTAAAGACTGCAGGCTATGACAGTCTGGACGCTGCAAAGGAAGATGGCGTGGCATTCGTATTCATGGGTCATGGAACCTCCCACACTGCAAAGGTATCTTACAGCCAGATGCAGACACAGATGGATGAACTGGGATATGAAAATGTATTTATCGGAACCGTAGAAGGTGAGCCGGAAGAGACCGCCTGTGAAGAAGTCATCAAGGCTGTTGCAGAAGCAGGTTACACCAAAGTGGTTCTTCGTCCTTTGATGGTAGTAGCAGGTGATCATGCCAACAATGATATGGCAGGCGAGGATGAGGATTCCTGGTTAAGCCAGTTCAACGCTTCCGGAAAGTTCGACAGTGTGGATACCCAGATCTCAGGCCTCGGCGGGATCAAGGCTATCCAGGATCTGTATGTAGCACATACCGCAGCAGCAATGGCTGAGAAATAAGAATTAAAATAGGAATTAAAATCAGGAATAAAATAAGGATTAAAATAAGTAATGAAAGCAAAGACATTAATGAATAAAATCATAATCGTGGGCGGACTGAGTGCCTGTCTGCTGCTTGGCGGCTGTGGAGCAGGTCAGGCAGCGGATGCGACATCTGCAGAAAGCACGGTTGCCGCACAGGAAAGCACCGTAACACCGACAGAGAGCACGGAAACGGCGGAAACTGTCAGCACAGAGACTGCACAGAACGAAGCACAGCTTCCTGATGGTGTCTACACCGCTGAATTTTCCACGGACAGCTCCATGTTCCATGTCAGTGAAGCCTGTGACGGCAAGGGAACACTGACGGTAAAGGATGGCGTTATGACCATTCACATTTCCTTAGGCTCCAAGAAGATCCTGAATCTCTATCCGGGTCTGGCGGAAGATGCAGCCAAAGATGGCGCAGTGCTGCTTGAGCCCACCACGGATACCGTGACTTACAGTGACGGAATGACGGAAGAAGTCTACGGCTTCGATGTCCCTGTACCCGTGATCGGAGAGGAATTCGATCTGGCACTGATCGGTACCAAGGGAAAATGGTATGACCATAAAGTAAAGGTATCTGATCCGGTGGCAGAGGGTGCCGCAGACACTTTTGATCTGAGCGCTGTAGAAGACGGTAGCTACACCATCGAACTGACCATGGAGGGCGGAAGCGGCAGAGCAAGTATCCAGTCCCCCGCACAGCTTGCGATAGCTGACGGAGCGGCAACGGCGACTTTGGAATGGAGCAGCCCGAACTATGATTATATGCTGGTAAACGGTGAAAAATATCTGCCGGTAAATACGGAAGGCAATTCCGTATTTGAAGTGCCGGTGGAAGCACTGGATGCACCCCTTACCATGATCGGTGATACCGTGGCAATGAGTACACCTCATGAGGTGGAATACACCGTAACTTTCCACTCTGAGACACTTGAGAGTGCAGAGAGCGGCAAGTAATACACATTGGTGCCTGCGGCTCAAACATTGCAGGCTATGAAAGGCATGAAAATTTTGAGGTCAGGAAGAAATAGAAGAAAATGGATCTATGTTCTGCTTCTTATGGGACTGCTGGGGCTAAGTGGCTGCGGCAGTCCTTCTTCTGCTTCTGTGGAGATGTCTTCGCAGACAGAATTAGTAAAAACAGGCAGCATGGAGCTGCAATATGCGGAAAATTTTACAGTGGACTATTACGAAGATGGTTATAAGATGCTGACAACTCTTCCCGACAGTCAGCGGTATCTGTTAGTGCCGGAGGGACAGCCGGTACCACAGGGACTGGATGAGGACGTCAGTATCTTGCAGGAACCACTTCAAAATATATATCTGGTGGCATCCGGCGTGATGGACATGTTCGCCTCGCTGGGCGCTGTGGACCAGATCCGTTTTTCCGGGCAGAAGCAGGAGAACTGGTACATCCAGAAAGCACAGGATGCCATGGCGGCAGGGGACATGATCTATGCCGGAAAATACAGTAAACCGGATTATGAATTACTGGTGTCTGAAGGCTGTGATCTGGCGATCGAGAACCGGATGATCACGCATTCGCCGGAGGTGGTGGAAATGCTTCAAAGCTTTGACATTCCGGTGATGATCGAATATTCCAGCTATGAACAGCATCCTTTGGGAAAAGTGGAATGGGTCAAATTTTTCGGAGCTCTGACCGGAAAGGAAGCGAAGGCGGAAGAAGCCTTTGCGGAGCAGACAGAAATTCTGGAAGAGGTAGAAAGCGGGGAAAAAACAGGGAGGACCATAGCGTTTTTCTATGTGACTTCCAACGGACTGATCCAGGTGAGACAGAGCACGGATTATATTCCGAAGCTGATCGAGCTGGCAGGGGGAAGATATATTTTTGAGAATCTGGAAGACAGCGGAAGCGGACGCTCCACGCTGAATATGCAGGTCGAGGATTTTTATGCCGGAGCGAAAGACGCAGATATCCTGATCTACAACAGTTCCATTGACGGAGGCGTGACCACGGTGGATGAGCTGATCGACAAATGCAATATTTTGAAAGATTTCAAAGCGGTACAGGAGGGGCAGGTCTATTGCACCACCAATGATATGTACCAGCAGTCCATGGCAATCGGGTATTTATTGCAGGACATGCATACGGTGTTGACGGACGATGATACTGCTAAGCTGCGTTATCTGTTTCTCTTACAGTAAGATGGAGGACTTAGAAACACAGCGTAAGTATAAGAGCGTTAGAATGAGATTAGAATACGATTGGAATACGAATAGGAAAAGAAGGAGAAAAACATGCAGCAGCGCAGGAAAATCAGATATCTCATAGCGTTTGTTCTATTGATGGCAGGCATTCTCGTGCTGCTGCTTTGTAATATAGGAATCGGAACGGTGAAAATTCCACTGGCAGAAATTTTAACCACAGGGAGAGCACAGGAAGGCATGAACGCAAAGATCCTGTGGGAGATCCGTTTTCCCCGGACACTGGCGGCAGCAATTCTGGGTGGAGCACTGGCACTGGCAGGGTATCTGCTTCAGACATTTTTCCACAATCCCATAGCCGGCCCTTTTGTACTGGGAATTTCTTCCGGGGCGAAGATGGTAGTGGCACTGGTGATGGTATTTTTGCTGGGGAATACGATCCGGGTCAGCTCAGGACTGCTGATCCTGGCGGCATTTCTGGGTGCTATGCTGTCCATGGGCTTCGTGCTGCTCATGGCGCGAAAGGTGGACAGTATGTCCATGTTGGTGGTCAGCGGTGTGATGATCGGCTACATTTGTTCCGCCATCACGGAACTGGTGGTGACGTTTGCGGAGGACGCGGATATCGTGAACCTCCACAACTGGTCCAGAGGAAGCTTTTCCGGAATGACCTGGGATAATGTGAAAGTGATGAGCGTCGTGGTGGCGGCGGCTTTTTTGTTGGTGATTCTTTTGGCCAAGCCGCTGGAAGCCTACCAGCTGGGAGAAACCTATGCGCAGAATCTTGGAGTGAATATCCGGACCCTGCGGATCCTTCTGGTGGTGTTGTCCAGCGTGCTTTCGGCATGTATCGTGGCATTTGCCGGACCGATCTCTTTTGTGGGGATCGCTGTGCCGCAGCTGATCCGTAAACTGTTCGGCACTACAAAGCCGTTACTGATGATACCGGCATGTTTTCTGGGAGGCAGTGTATTCTGCCTGTTCTGTGATCTGCTGGCGAGGAAATGGATGGCACCCACGGAACTTAGCATCAGCACAGTGACGGCAATCTTCGGAGCACCGGTAGTATTGTGGATCATGATATCACGAAACAGACAGGAGCGTGGATAACTATGGAAACGCAGAAGTCTTATTATATTACAACGGAAAAAATGAGCGTGGGCTACGACGGAAAGCCTCTGATCGAAGAAGTGGAGATTATGCTTCGAAAAGGGGAAATCCTGACGTTACTGGGTCCAAACGGTGCAGGCAAATCCACGATCTTAAAAAGTATTGCAAGGCAGCTGTCCCTGATCGCAGGAACGGTGCGGTTGGATGGAGAGGATATGAAGTCACTCACCGGAGCAGAATTGTCGAAAAAAATGGCAGTGGTGATGACCAAACGCCTGCGGGCCGAGCTGATGACCTGTGAGGATGTGGTGGCCACCGGAAGGTATCCTTATACCGGACGTTTTGGTGTGCTGTCGAAAGATGATCACCAAGCGGTGGAAAACGCCATGGAACTGGTGAAGGTGACAGAACTCAGGGATCTTATGTTTGACCGGATCAGTGACGGACAGAGACAGCGGGTAATGCTGGCCAGAGCCATCTGCCAGGAGCCGGAAATTCTGATCTTGGACGAGCCGACTTCTTACCTGGATGTGCGGCATAAACTGGAATTTTTATCGATCCTGCAAAAGCTGTGCAGGGAGAGAGAACTTACGGTGATCCTGTCCTTGCATGAGTTGGAACTGGCGGAGAAGATCTCCGATAGAATCCTGTGTGTGAACGGCAGGGCGGTGGACCGGATCGGAACGCCGGAGGAAGTCATGACAGCCGGGTATATTACACAGTTATATGGCATCCGGATGGGAAGCTATGATGAGGGCAGCAGCGATATGGAGCTGGCGGCACCGGAAGGAACACCGCAGGTATTCGTGATCGCCGGAGCGGGAAGCGGACGAAAAGATTATCGGCGTTTGCAGAGAGCAGGAGTTCCATTTGCTACCGGAATCCTGTATGAAAATGATCTGGATTATCCCGTGGCGAAGGCACTGGCGGCGGAGGTGATCACAGAGCATCCCTTTGAGCCGGTGGCACAGGAAAAAATACAGGTAGCAAAGAAAACGATAGATAAGTGCAAACGTGTTATCTGTTGCCGGGAGAATTTCGGCAGTCTGGAGACTTTTCAGAGAGAACTTCTGGAGTATGCAGAACAGCTGGGGAAGCAGATAGAAAAGCTAGAAAGACCGGAACAACAGAGCGGGTGTTAGAAAACAGAGAAACGAAATTCCCGGGATGTCTATGACATCTGTGGGATGGAGAGAACGATGGCAAAAGTAATCATGATACAGGGCACCATGTCCGGTGCCGGGAAAAGTCTGCTGGTGGCGGGTCTCTGTCGGATTTTCCGGCAGGACGGCTACCGGGTGGCCCCTTTTAAATCACAGAATATGGCACTCAATTCCTATATCACCAAGGAAGGACTGGAAATGGGCAGGGCACAGGTCACGCAGGCAGAGGCCGCAGGGATCGAACCGCTGGTGTGCATGAATCCCATTTTGTTAAAGCCAACCAGCCATACCGGGTCCCAGGTCATTGTGAACGGGGAAGTACGGGGCAATCTGTCCGCCAGAGACTATTTTGCCCACAAGACGGAATTGATCCCGGAGATCAAGGCCGCATTCCGCAAGCTGGAGACCTATGCGGATATTATTGTCATCGAGGGCGCCGGAAGTCCGGCGGAGATCAACCTGAAACAGAATGACATCGTAAATATGGGAATGGCGGCAATGGTGGATGCACCGGTACTTCTGGTGGGAGACATTGACAGAGGCGGCGTGTTCGCACAGCTTTTGGGAACCCTGATGCTGCTGACTGAAGAGGAGCGGGAGCGGGTAAAGGGATTGATCATCAACAAATTCCGTGGAGACAGCACAATTTTAGATCCCGGCATTCAGATGTTAACAGAACGGGGACAGGTGCCGGTGCTGGGGACTGTACCTTATATGGAACTTACGCTGGAAGATGAGGATAGTCTGACGGATCGTTTTGATGCAAAACATGTGGGGAAGATCGATCTGGCGGTGATCCACTATCCCAGAATTTCAAATTTTACGGATTTTGATGTGTTTGAGCAGATGCCGGAGGTCAGTGTCCGGTATGTGACAAATGTGAGAGAGCTGGGAACGCCGGATCTGATATTTCTCCCCGGCAGTAAAAATACCATGGGAGATCTGAAATGGATGCGGCAGAACGGACTGGAGGCAGCGGTAAAACGTGTTGCGGGAAAAGTTCCCATTTTCGGGATCTGCGGAGGCTATCAGATGTTAGGCTGTGAGATCGCAGATCCGGACAGCGTGGAGGAAGGCGGACGGATCCGCGGCATGGAACTGCTTCCGGTACGGACAGTGTTGCAGAAGGAGAAACATCGCTGCCAGACAGATGGAAAGCTGGATGCTGTGGAGGGTATTTTCTCCGGGCTTACGGGATGTAAGTTTGCCGGGTATGAGATCCATATGGGACAGACGGTGTATTGTGACGGGGATGGCAGCGATGCGAAGGGTACCGTGGACAAGGCAGCCAGACCGGCAAACAGTGCAGAAAGCAATCGGAGCGCTTTCTGTGCAGACGATGCGACGAGAAACACGGAAATCACACAAGCTGTTATCGCTGACTCCACCGGCAGAATCTACGGTTCCTACATCCACGGCCTGTTCGACAAAGGCGAGATTGCCGGGCATATGATACAGACTCTGGCACGGGAAAAAGGCATCATTTTGGAGGGCGGAGTCTGGGAAGATTACCGCATCATTAAGGAAAGACAGTACGATCAACTGGCGGATACCCTGCGGGAATATCTGTATATGGAGGACATTTATGGAATGCTCAGAGAAGCCCATATTTCATAACTATACCAGACAGGAACTAGCGCAGATCCGGATCACGGCACCGGAGGAAGCGGTGAGAAGTCTTGTGAAAAAACACTGGGATACCCTGGCAAAACCGTTGGACGGCATGGGTAGCTTTGAAACCATTACGGCGCAGATCGGAGCTATACTGGGAACGGAACAGATCGACCTTCGGAAAAAAGGTGTGCTGATCTTCTGTGCAGACAACGGAATCGTGGAGGAAGGCGTGAGCCAGACGGGGCAGGAGGTCACGTTGGCGGTGGCAAAGTCCATGGCACGGAAAGGATCCTCCGTCTGCAAGATGGCGCAGAGCATCGGCGCGGAGACGATCCCTGTGGATATCGGAATAAATAGTGAGGAATCCATTCCCGGCGTCCTGGATCGTAAGGTGCGTCGCGGCACAAGAAATTTTTTGAAAGAACCGACGATGACGGAGGAAGAGACTGTCCGGGCCATTGTCACAGGAATCGAACTGGTACGGGAGTGTAAGGAAAAAGGATACGGTATCCTTGCCACTGGGGAAATGGGAATCGGCAACACGACTACCAGCAGTGCGGTGACGGCAGCTCTTTTGCAGTGCGAGGCAGGGGAAGTCACCGGCAGAGGTGCGGGACTGACGGATCAGGGACTGGCACGGAAGCAACAGGTGGTGCGCACCGCATTGGAAACATATGATCTGTGGCATGCGGATGCCCTCACGATATTGCAGACAGTCGGAGGGCTGGATATTGCAGGACTTACCGGTATGTGCATCGGCGGCGCGTTGTGGCATATACCCATTGTGTTGGATGGTGTGATCAGCATGGCGGCAGCATTGGTGGCGGAGCGGCTGTTTCCCGGCGTGCGGGAATATCTGATCCCTTCCCATCTTGGAAAAGAACCGGCGGCAGTGAAGCTGGCAGATGCTTTGCAGCTGTCTCCAGTGATCCATGCGGGAATGGCACTGGGAGAAGGAACCGGAGCAGTCATGATGTTCACGCTGCTGGATATGGCAATGAGCATCTACGGACAGAGCGCTACATTTTCGGAGATTGCAGTGGAACAATATAAGCGCTAACATTTCCGCCAGGAGCAAGGGTAGTCACGAAGTGACGCAAAAGCGTGATAGCGCGACCTTGCGATTGGCGCAGCTGAAAGACGGAACGGATGGAGAAGCAACATGATGATATTGATCCTGGGGGGCAGCGGCAGCGGAAAATCCGCTTATGCGGAAGATTATCTGCTGCGGACTGCCGGTGATAAGAAAAAATATTATATCGCTACTATGCAGATCTGGGATGAGGAAATGCAGGCCAAAGTGGACAGGCATCACAGACTGCGGCAGGGAAAAGGTTTCACTACCATCGAACAGCCTACTGAACTGGAGCAGGCTGCCTCCCAAATGGAGCCGGAGGCGGCAGTATTGCTGGAATGTATGTCGAATCTTGCGGCCAACGAAATGTTTTCCAGGGAGCAGCCTGTGGATCGTGAGACAGTGATCGCAAAAATTCTGCAAGGCATTGAAGTCTTAAGAAAACAGGCGGATCCGCTGGTTATCGTGACCAATAATGTATTCGAAGACGGCATTGCCTATGACAGTGCTACTATAGAATATATTGAGGCGCTGGGAAGGGTAAACGAGAGGCTGGCCGCAGAGGCAGACGAGGTCGTGGAAGTCGTGGCGGGGATCCCACAGCGGATTAAGGCATACCCGATCAGCATAGAAAGGAAACAGGCATGCGTATTATCAAATCTTTTTTCATAGCGTTTTCCATGTATTCCAAGATTCCGATGCCGCAGTTTGAGTGGAAGGACGAGGATATGCGGTACGCACTCTGCTTTTTCCCCTGGGTGGGAGCGGTGATCGGTGTCCTGTGGTATCTGTGGAAATGGATCTGTGCCCGGTTCGGAGTGGGAACCTTGTGCTATACGGTGGTGGGAACGGCGATACCGATTCTGATCACCGGGGGCTTTCATGTGGATGGATTTTTAGATACCTGTGATGCCCTGCATTCCTACCAGCCGAGAGAGCGGAAACTGGAGATTCTGAAGGATTCTCATATCGGGGCCTTTGCGGTGATCATGCTGGCTCTGTATGGACTGATTTTTCTGGGAGGCTTTTCGGAGATTACGGAATGCCGGACGCTGGTCGTGGTGGGAGCCGGAAGCTTCCTGTCCAGAGTGCTGAGCGGTGTTGCAGTGGTGAGTTTCCCTTCCGCAAAGCAGGAGGGGACGCTGTATCTGTTCGCGGATAAGGCGCATAAAAGAGTGGTAAAAACTGCTTTGTACGCACAGGGAATCCTGTGCATCGGCTTTATGATGTGGACATCTTTCGTGACGGGAGGAATCGCGGTGGCAGCGGCCCTGCTTACTTTTGCGTATTATTACTATCGCAGCAAAAAAGAGTTCGGCGGCATCACCGGAGATACGGCGGGGTATTTTGTGACGTTTTGCGAAGGATGCGTGGTGGTTGCGGCAGCAATCGCAGAACATATGATGCTGACAGTGTAAAATGTATTGCCGGATAGAGTGGTGCAGAAGCACATTTGAAATGGGAGAGGGAAATGATATTAATTATTGGCGGCTTTGCTCAGGGAAAATTACATTATGTAGAGCAGCATTACGTTCAGCGTGAAGACAGGCAGGAAGTGCCGGTTCTGGACGGAACACTGAGGCTGGCATCGGATAGTAAAATAACATGGGCAACTGAGAGCGCGGTTGAAACAATGCCTGGAAAGCAGACAGAGCAGCCTACAGGGCGGCAGACGGCTGGCCCGCAGGTGATCGTCAATCATCTGCACCGATATATCCGGGAGCAGTTGCGACAGGGAACAGATCCGGAGGCAATGATAGCGAATTTCTATAAGGAATATCCGGACTGCATTCTGATCTGTGACGAGATCGGCAACGGCATCGTCCCCATGGAAGCGGAGGAGAGAACTTACAGAGAATGCACCGGCAGAATTCTGGAAGGGTTGGCGGCGCAGGCAGATGAGGTGGTGAGAGTCGTATGCGGAATCGGCCAGAAAATCAAATAGAGATCCGCCTGACCCTGATCCGGCACGGAGCGACTCTTTCCAATAAAGAAGGACGTTATCTTGGAAAAACGGATGAAGCATTGAGCCCGGAAGGAATAGGAATGCTGAAAAAAGCTGTGACGGGAGGAAACTATCCGACTGCTGACCTTCTGTTTTCCGGTCCCATGAAGCGGTGTCTCGAGACAGCACAGATCCTGTATCCAGGGCAGACTCCCATTTTTGTCCCGGAGTGGACGGAGATGGATTTCGGTGCATTCGAAGGACACAATTATCAGGAACTTTCCGGGGATCCGGCATATCAGAGATGGATCGACAGCGGCGGAACACTGCCGTTTCCGGAAGGCGAGAGCAGAGAGGAATTCATTCGCAGAAACGTTGCCGGATATGAAAAAATGTTATACTACATGAAAATGATCTTGGAGAGAAGTGCTGCATCTGAGCAGGGTGATTACAATACAGGATCGGAGAAAACGGAGTTGGAAAGAAGCGATGAAATTGGAGCACAGGACGCCGGGATACAAAGCGTATCCGCAGTCGTCCACGGTGGAACCATCATGGCACTGCTCAGTCATTTTCTGGGAGAGCAATATTTTAATTATCAGGTAAAATGCGGACAGGGTTATAGCGGCAGGCTGGTATTCCCGGCAGGCGGAGGAACCCCGGAGTGGAAAGAATTTCGCCCACTGTCAGAATTTACAAAAGGAGAAACATATTGATGAAATATCATATTCTGGCATTCGGAGCGGGATTTTTACTGGATCAGCTCTTTGGAGATCCCTATTTTCTGCCCCATCCCATCCGGGGAATCGGCTGGCTGATAGCGAAGACAGAAAAGATACTGCGAGCAGGCAATCCACAGGGCAATTCGACCGAGAGAGAGGGGGCGGAGCGCAGACAGGGAAAACTTCTGGTGGTGATCGTTTTACTGTTTACGGGAATGCTGTCGGCACTGATTTTATTCGGTGCTTATGCGATGCATCCGGGACTGGGGGTGGTCATAGAAGCGGTCATGACCTACCAGATTCTGGCGGCGAGGTGTCTTCAGGTGGAGAGCAGCAAGGTGTGGAAACAATTGAACGCCGGGAGCCTGGAGGAAGCCAGAAAAGCGGTATCCATGATCGTAGGCAGGGACACGGAACATCTGACAGAGGAAGGCGTGGCAAAGGCGGCCATTGAGACCGTGGCGGAAAATACGTCCGACGGTGTGATTGCCCCCATGCTGTATACTGCACTGGGAGGCCCGGTGTTGGGATTTTTATATAAGGCAGTCAATACCATGGATTCTATGGTAGGATATAAGAATGAGAAGTATCTTCACTTCGGCAGAGCCGCGGCGAAGCTGGATGATGTGATGAATTTTCTCCCGGCGAGGATCAGCGCGCTGTTGATGGTCGGGACGGCTTTTATCAGCGGGAAAAGCTATAACGGAAAGCAGGCATGGCGTATCTGGCGCAGAGACAACAGAAAGCATGCCAGCCCCAATTCCGCCCAGACGGAATCCGTGTGCGCAGGAGCGCTGGGAATCCAGCTGGCGGGAGATGCCAGTTATTTTGGCAAGGTCGTGAAAAAGCCCTATATCGGGGATCCAACAAGGGCAGTGGAACCGGAGGATATCCGCAGAACGAACCGATTGATGAACCGGACGGCGTGGATCTGTGAGATTCTGTGTCTGGGGATCCTGATTGCGGTGGTAGTGTGAAAAGCAGAGTTTGGCCGGGCGTGAAAGCTTTTGATGATTTGCAGACGATAGAGGACATGAAAAGTCCTATGGTAACAGGAACCGGAAAGGAAGGAAAATGCAGCAGAACATACATGGCGGTGATATTTACAGCAGACAGATACGGCTGGATTTTTCGGTAAACGGCAATCCTTTAGGGATGCCGGATGCGGCGGTGCAGGCGATTCATGAAGCAGTGCAGCATGTGGGAGAATATCCGGATATTACTGCGGCGGCCCTGACGGAAGCCGTGAGCCGGATGTTATCCGGAGAATGTGGCAGAGAAATCCCAAAGGAGTATCTGCTGTTTGGCAACGGGGCATCAGAACTTTTTCTGGCGGTTGTGCATGCACTTAAGCCTCGGAATATTGTGATTCCCGTGCCATCCTTTTACGGATACGAGTATGTGGCGGAAGCAGCAGGCAGCCATATAAAATATGTATATCTGCCGGAAGAGACCGGATTCCGTCCGGGGCGGGAGCTGTTACAGGAGCTGACAGCGGATACAGACATGCTGTTTGTAGCGAATCCCAACAATCCCACGGGGCAGCTGATGGGCAGAGAATATCTGCAGGAACTGTTGGAGCATTGCAGGCAGCAGGGAATCACCGTAGTAGTGGATGAATGTTTTATAGAGTTCTGCGAGTCCGGCCGGGAACAGCCAAAGTTTCTGCTTGGGGAGATCGGACAGTATGAAAATCTGCTGCTGGTACGGGCCTTTACGAAAAGCTTTGCTATGCCAGGGGTGCGTCTGGGCTATCTGGTATGCAGCAACGCAGAGCTTCGGGAGAAAATACGCAGGCAGCTACCGGAATGGAACCTGTCGGTGTTTGCCCAGAGAGCGGGCATCGCCTGCGCGGAGCAGTCAGAGCAATATCTGCAAGACACAGTGGAATATGTGAAAAACGAGAGAGAATATTTGTGGGAAGGACTGGAAAAGCTTGGCATCCGGGTGGTGTCCGGAGAAGTGGATTTCCTGTTGCTGTATACCACACAGCCCATCTATGACAGCCTGCTTGCAAAAGGTATCCTGATTCGGAACTGTGAGAATTTCCGGGGACTGGGTGAGGGCTATTATCGGATCGCGGTGAAGAAACATGAAGAGAATGAAGTGCTGTTACAGGAACTTGCGCAGATTACTGCTGAATGAGTTCGTTTTCTTTGCAAAGCAGTAAATAGGAGCAGCCGGAAGACGGAAAATGAATTTTTGGGGAAGGTAACTTATGGAAAAAAAGAGCATTGAATATGTATTGCCGGAAGAAATCGAGAAGCGAAGCTTTGAAATTATTGCCGCAGAACTGGCAGAGCGGGGCATCACTTTGCCTGCGGAGCAGGATCCTGTCACCCGCAGGGTGATCCATACCAGCGCAGATTTTGATTATGCGGAGACGATGACCTATTCCGAAAACGCGGTGGAGATCGCTAAAAACCTGATAAAAAAAGGTGCGGATATTGTGACGGATACCAATATGGCACTGGCGGGGATCAATAAGAAGGTGTTGGCTTCTTTTGGCGGGGAAGCCCACTGCTATATGGCGGATGCGGATGTGGCGGCTATGGCGAAGGAACGGAAGACCACCCGGGCGGCTATCAGCATGGAGTTGGCTTCGAAGCTGGAAAAACCAGTGATCTTCGCTGTTGGAAATGCGCCTACAGCGTTGATACAGATCTATGAGCTGATGCAGGAAAGGGACTGGCGCCCGGCATTCGTTATCGGGGTCCCTGTGGGTTTCGTGAATGTGGAAGCTGCCAAGGAGCTGATTATGGAGACGGATGTGCCCTATATCATCAACCGTGGAAGAAAAGGCGGCAGCAACGTGGCAGCGGCCATCTGCAATGCTTTGTTGTATGAATTGCGAAAAGAACAGGAAAACGTTACGCCCGGCGATTGACACGACGGTTCATGATATAGTAACAGTGAGGTAGAAGACATGCGGTACGGATTTACCACAGGAAGCTGCGCAGCGGCAGCGGCCAAGGCGGCCGCCTATATGCTGCTGACCGGAAGGGAGAAAACAGAAATCACCATAGAGACACCCAAAGGTATCCCTTACACAGCCCAGATCCGCAACATCTGCCGCAAGGAGCAGGAGGTCAGCTGCGCCGTGGAAAAGGATGGCGGGGATGACCCCGATATTACCACAGGGGCGCTGATCTGTGCGAAGGTTTCTTTTGCGGAAATAACGGATAGGAAAGCCAGAGAAGAACCCGGTAGGAAGAATGGAACCGGACATGCACCTGAACAGGCACAGGTCGTGATCGACGGCGGCATCGGTGTCGGCCGGGTGACGAAGCCGGGACTGGATCAGCCCGTGGGAAATGCAGCTATCAATCACGTCCCCAGAAAAATGATCGAACGGGAAGTATTACAGGTGTGCCAGGTGCTGGATTATCGTGGAATCCTGTCGGTGGAGATCTCTGTGCCGGAAGGTGAAAAGTTGGCAGAGAAGACATTTAATCCAAGGCTTGGCATCGTGGGCGGTATTTCTATTCTGGGCACCAGCGGTGTCGTGGAGCCTATGAGCACACAGGCTATTCTGGATACGATCCGCGTGGAACTGCGGCAACAGCGGGCACTGGGGAGAGAAGATGTGGTGATCTCTCCGGGCAATTACGGACTGGATTTTCTGAAAAATACCTATCACTATGATCTGGATAAAAGTGTAAAATGCAGTAATTTTATCGGTCTGACGATCGATATGGCGGTGGAAGAGGGATTTAGGCGTCTGCTTCTTGCGGGACATATCGGGAAGCTCATCAAAGTGGCGGGAGGTATTATGAATACCCATTCCCGGGAGGGCGACTGCAGGATGGAGCTGTTGACCGCTTTTGCCGTAAAATGCGGTGTAGCGGCAGTGGATGCTGCCAGACTCCTGTCCTGTGTCACCACAGAGGAAGCGGTGCGGATTCTGGACGAGTGCGGCAGGAGACAGGAAGTTATGGATTATGCCATGGAGCGTATTTTATTTTATCTGGAGAAGCGGGCGCAGGGAAAGCTTGCGATCGAATGTATCATGTATGCCAATGATTTCGGAGCATTGGCGAAAAGTAAGGAGGCGGAGGAATGGTTTACTTTGTTGGCGCAGGAAGCGGGGCAGCAGATCTGATCACAGTGCGGGGCATGCACATGCTGCAACAGGCGGATGTCATCATCTATGCGGGATCACTGGTGAACCCGGAGCTGTTACAATATGCCAAAACAGACTGTGAAATCCATAACAGCGCAAAACTGACCCTGGAGGAAGTGCTGCAGATTATGCAGGAGGCACAGGAACAGGGGAAGATGCTGGTGCGTCTGCACACCGGAGAACCAAGCATCTATGGTGCGGTGCGGGAGCAGATGGATGCACTGGATGCATTACATATCCCTTATGAGAGCTGTCCGGGAGTCAGTGCCTGCTTCGGCGCAGCGGCATCGTTAAATCTGGAATATACCCTGCCCGGTGTCTCCCAGACCCTGATCATCACCCGTATGGAAGGACGGACCGGAGTGCCGCAGAAGGAGAGCATCGAAAGTCTGGCAGCCCATCAGGCTTCCATGGCGATCTATTTAAGCACGGGAATGCTGAGGGAACTGAGCCGCAGACTGATGGCGGGCGGTTATGCGGAGAACACCCCAGCAGCCCTGATCTACAAGGCAACCTGGCCGGAGGAAGAGGCTTATATCTGTACGGTGGAGACACTGGCACAGGTAGCGGAAGAACACGGCATCATTAAGACAGCGCTGGTACTGGTGGGGGATGTTATCACCCATGGAAATTATCAGAAGTCGAGGCTGTATGCGGCGGATTTTTCCACAGAATTCCGTCAGGCAAAAAGCAGTGTCCGGCAGACAGAGGAAAACCGGGAGGAGCAGCGTGAAGATTAGTGTGATCAGCTTTACGAAAACAGGACAGAAGATGGCGGAACGGATTCTGAAGAGCATGTGCGGTGGAGACGAGACGATTATTCTATATAGCAAATGCTCCCGAAAAAAGACAGTGCAGACAGCGGAAAACAGTGGGGACGTTACAACGCAGGCATTCGGGGTGATTCCGAACAAAGACACTAACGTACCGACAGATAATACCGGGAATACAATAGCGGTACAGGAGAGTGTGTCAGTCTGGGCCGGTGAGCAGATGGCTGCCCATCATGCGCTGGTGTTCGTCGGTGCCTGCGGTATTGCGGTCCGGGCTATTGCCCCCTGGATCACGGACAAGCTGCATGACAGCCCGGTACTGGTCATGGATGAACAGGGGCAGTATGTGATCCCGCTGTTGTCCGGGCATGTGGGCGGAGCCAATGAACTGGCGGTCCGTCTGGCCGGAGAACTGGGAGCCGTCCCTGTGATCACGACAGCTACAGACCTGCATGGCAGCTTTGCGGTGGATTTGTTTGCCAAAAGAAATGATCTGTGGATCCACAACCGGGAGGGGATTGCCCGAGTGTCGGCAAAAATACTGGCAGGCGAGAAAATTACCATGTCCGTACAGACAGGGCATCTGGCAGTGGACGAGACTATTCCGTCAGAGATCAGGCTGTGTGCATATCCTCCGGTGGAAAAGGTGGATGTCCTAATAGCGGACAACACGGAAGAAATATTTCGAAAAGAGGCAGCAGAACTGTTGTTGAAGCCGAAGAAATATATTCTGGGTGCGGGTTGTAAAAAAGGAACGGACAGTGTGAAGCTGGAAGCCTTTTTAAGAAAAATACTGGAAGAACAGGACATTGCCATAGAACAGGTCGCAGCACTGGCTTCCATTGATGTAAAGAAAGAGGAACGGTGTCTGCTGGAATTCAGCGAAAAGTACAGAATCCCGTTTCAGACCTATCCGGCACAGAAATTACAGACGGTGTACGGAACATTTCATGGCTCCGATTTTGTAAAGTCACAGGTGGGTGTGGACAATGTGTGTGAACGTGCCGCCATGAAGGCGGCGGGGGCAGATGGAAGAATCTGCAGAGCTAAGCAGGCACAGGATGGCATGACCGTGGCAATTGCCGAGAAAGCATGGAAAGTATCGATGCAATCGTAAAGACCAATCGGAAGGACAGTCAGAAAAAACAAAGATTTTTTCATGTAGCTAGGCATCCCTGGGACAATACCTACAAGTGATGGAAGTATGAGAGGATCCGGAGGGCTTGCAAATGATGGAAAGAGGAAAATCAGATGAGTAACAGAATCTATATCATAGGAATGGGTCCCGGCAGGGAAGAAATGATGACCGGAGAAGCCATCGCTGCGCTGGAGCAGGCAGATGTGATTGTGGGTTATACCGTATATGTCAAATTATTGGGAGAACGTTTTGCAGGGAAAAAGCTGCTGACCACTTCCATGCGGCAGGAGACGGAGCGCTGTGAGCTATGCTTCCGGGAGGCGGAAGCAGGAAATCAGGTGGCACTGATCTGTAGCGGCGATGCAGGCATCTACGGTCTGGCATCCCTGATGTACGAGCTGGGGGCAAAGCACCCGGAGACGGAACTGCTTGTGATTCCCGGCATCACGGCGGCCAGCAGCGGTGCGGCGGTACTGGGAGCACCCTTAAATCATGATTTCTGTGTCATCAGCCTGAGTGATCTGCTGACACCCTGGGAGAAGATCGAGAAGAGACTGCGGGCGGCAGCAATGGGAGATTTTGCCATGGCCATTTACAATCCTTCCAGCCACAGACGAAAAGATTATCTGCAAAAAGCCTGTGATATTTTACTGAAAACCATAGAAGGGGAGCGTCCCTGCGGTTATGTGGAAAATATCGGCAGAGAGGGCACCCGTGCGGTGACCTGTACGCTGCGGGAATTAAGGGACCGGGAAGTCAATATGTTCACCACTGTATTTATTGGCAATTCGGAGACGGAGATCCTGGGGGACAAGCTGATCACCAGAAGAGGCTACCAGGCAGAAAAGGGAGAAAAGGCAGAGTGAAAAAGCTTGTAATATTTGCGGGAACCACAGAAGGACGGAGATTGTCGGAGATTCTGGCGGATGCCGGAATCGCACATACGGTATGCGTGGCAACGGAATACGGTGAAATCGTAATGCGGGAACAGACGGAAAGCACAAAAGCGATGCAGACAGCCGGGCAGCCCATTGTAAACCTTCACTGCGGCAGAATGGACCGGGAGCAGATGCAGAAGTTTCTGCATGACGAAGGCTATGAGATTGTAGTGGATGCCACCCACCCTTACGCCAGGGTCGTTACGGAGAATCTGCGGGGAGCTGTGGATACACTGAAATCTTTGGAAAAAGATGCACATTTTCCCATATACCTGCGTCTGGAACGGAAAATCGACGGGATTACAGAAGCAGATGACATTGTTACAAATGTCCAATATTTTGAAAACAATGCAGATTGTGCGAAAGCTTTGGAGAATACAGAGGGCAATATTCTGCTGACTACGGGAAGCAAGGAACTGGCGGTGTATTGCGCTTCCGGCAGATTAAACGACCGCCTGTATGTACGGATTCTGCCGGGCAGAGAGAGTCTGGAACTGTGCATGGAGCAGGGAATCAAAGGCCGGCAGATCCTGGCATTGCAGGGGCCTTTTTCCACAGAGATGAACGCTGCCATCCTAAGGCAGTACGACATCCGCCATATGGTCACGAAAAACAGCGGCCGCACCGGAGGGTATCAGGAAAAGCTGGAAGCAGCGAAAATACTGGGAATCCCGGTGTATGTGATTGAGCCTGCGCAGAAGACATCGGATGCTGCCGGGAATATTCCGGGGACAGACTCGTATTCGTTTGCAGGAATCTGTGGAAAACTGGGACAACTCTGTGATTGTAAGATTTCGCAGCAGGGAAGTCTGGAAATCTGCCTTGCCGGGATCGGTATGGGCAGCAGAGACTGCATGACAAAAGAAGTGCAGCAGACAATCGAAACTGCGGATATCCTGCTGGGGGCGGAGCGCATGATTGCAGACTATTCTGCCAGAATAGAAAAAAAGCCCTACTATATGGCTGCCCAGATCCTGCCCTATCTGGAAAAATTACAGGAAAGCGAGGAACTGGCACAGCAGGAGACACTTCGGGTAGCGGTTCTGTTTTCCGGAGATACCGGATTCTACAGCGGATGCAGAAAATTGTATGTGAAATTACAGGAAGCGATTGCAGCAGGACAACTGAGAGGCAGTGTGAGGATCCTGCCGGGAATTTCATCGGTGGTTTCTCTGGCGGCCCGGGTGGGAGAAAGCTATGAGGATGCCGCCATTATAAGCATGCACGGCAAGAAGCTGAACCATCTTCCGACAACTGTGGTGAGTCATGAGAAGACTTTCCTGTTGACCTCGGGAAGTGAGGATATCCGTAAGATCGGACGGATGCTTACGGAGATGGGACTGACAGATTGTGAAGTGATCGTGGGATATCAGCTGTCCTATCCGGAGGAAAACATACGGACCCTGATGCCGGAGCAGTGTGTGGAGGTCACCGAAGAGGGTCTGTATACCTGCCTGATCCGCAATCCTCATCCACAGCCGGAACTCCTGACCCACGGCAGAGCGGACACCTGTTTCCTACGGGATGCTTCCGGGACGGAGGGAAAACTTCGTAGAACTCCTATGACCAAGGAAGAAGTCCGGGAAGTCAGTATTTGCAAGCTGCACCTGACAGATGGAGCCGTAGTCTATGATATCGGCAGCGGCACCGGATCCGTGGCGGTGGAAATCGCCGGATTGTCGGAAACGGTGCATGTCTATGCCATTGAGAGAAAACCGGAGGCGGTAGAACTGCTTCGGAAGAACCGAGAGCATTTCCATATGGACAATATGGAGATCATCGAAGCACTGGCACCGGAGGGACTGGAAGAACTGCCTGTGCCCACCCATGCTTTTATCGGCGGCAGTGGAGGCAGATTAATGGATATTTTACAGACCTTGTATCGGAAAAATCCTCATATGCGCATTGTGATCAATGCCATCAGCATGGAGACGATTGCGGAGCTTCAGGAAGTATTGGAAGCGTTTCCTGTGGAGGACGGGGAAATCCTGCAGATGCAGGTAAACCGGGTGAAGAAGCTGGGAAACTATCATCTGCCCAAGGCGGAGAATCCGGTGTGGATCTGTTCGTTTACGTTCAGGGAGGGAGAAACAGGCTCTATGGACAAAGTGAAGAAAGCGTTGCTGACCGAAGAAGAAAACGGAAACAGGGAAAATGGAGAAGTGCAGAGATGATCGGAGCACAGGAAAAAAAGATACGACGCATCATGATCGCCGCCCCGAAAAGCGGTAGCGGCAAGACTATGATCACGTGTGGATTATTGCAGATTTTTAAGGAAAACGGAGAGAATATCTCTTCCTGTAAATGCGGCCCGGATTATATCGATCCCATGTTCCACAGACAGGTGCTGGGGATTCCTGCCAGAAATCTGGACACTTTTTTCACCGGAGAGGACGGCACGAGAAGCCTGTTTCTGAGAGATCGCAGGGAAGACGAGCTTGTGGTCATGGAAGGTGTTATGGGACTCTATGACGGGCTGGGCGGAATAAGAGAGGAAGGCTCCTCCTATCATCTGGCAAAGGTGACGCAGACCCCCATCATACTGGTGGTGGATGCAAAAGGCATGGGAAAATCGGTGCTTCCTCTGATCACCGGATTTCTGGCTTATGATAAAGAACATCTGATCCGGGGAGTGATCTTCAACCGTATGTCAGCAGTTTACTATGAGATTCTGAAGCCACTGGTGGAAGAGGAACTTGGTATTGCGGTGCTGGGATATTTCCCGGAAAATAAGGACTTACAGATCGCCAGCAGACATCTTGGCCTGTGCCTGCCGGGAGAACTGGAAGATCTGCAGGGAAAGATCCGGGTCACGGCGGCAAAACTAAGGGAGAGCGTAGACATTTCGAAGCTGTTGCAGATTGCAGAAGAGGCGGAACCGCTGGGAGCTGAGAGAATAGGGAGAACCTCCCAAACCAAAAAGAAGGAACGCAGTGAAGAAACGGCAGAAGAGCAAGATCCGGATTCTGTGGAAAACGATAGGGTAAAGTGCCCGAGGATCGCTGTAGCCCGGGATGAAGCCTTTTGCTTTTATTATGAAGAGAATCTGCGCCTGCTGGAACAGACCGGAGCGGAACTGGTGTATTTTTCTCCATTGCATGACAAGGCGTTGCCGGAAAATATCCATGGGATGCTGTTGGGCGGCGGTTATCCGGAATTATATGCCAGACAGCTGAGTGAGAACAATGCCATGCGCAAGGCCATCCGGGCAGCAGTCATAGGTGGCCTCCCCACCGTAGCGGAGTGCGGAGGCTTTTTATACCTGCATACGTCTCTGACAGACAGAGAAGGACATTCCTTCCTTATGGCAGGAGTGCTGCCTGAAAAATGCTTCGATACCGGAAGCCTGGTGCGCTTCGGATATATCGAACTGGAAGAGAACAGTGAATATTTTCTGCCCCGGGGCAGCCGCATCCGGGCACATGAATTTCATTACTATGACAGTGAAGATAACGGCGTGGACTGTATCGCAACTAAACCAACCATCGGAAGAAACTATCCCTGCATCCATGTCGGTGAGAACCACTGGTATGGTTTCCCCCACCTCTATTATCCTTCCTGCCCCGAGTTCGCAGAGCAATTTGTGGAAAAGGCTGCGCAGTACAAAAATCGTTTTAAATAGCAGGATATTTGGCGGTATCTGCAAAAATTGTGCAAGAAAAATAAAAAAACACTTGCATCGTACATCGATGTACGGTGTACAAAGAAATGGGGAAGTATTTCGGATGAAATACGTTGAAAGGACGAAACCGGCTGGCGAGAGTTGGGTTCGTCCTTTTTTGCAGAAAAATTCTCAAAAACAAAAAAGATGTGTTATAATCGTAATATCTTTTTTAGGTACGGAGGATAAAGTTATGGAAAAATCAAAGGTATATTTTACAGACTTCAGAACCCGTCTGGGAGAGGGACTTCCCAGTAAGTTAAAGCGTCTGATGACGGCGGCAGGAATTCAGGATATGGATATGGATCACAAGTTTGTTGCCATAAAGATGCACTTCGGCGAGCTTGGCAATCTGGGATATTTACGTCCCAATTATGCCAAGGCGGTAGCAGATGTGGTGAAGGAACTGGGAGGAATTCCTTTCCTGACGGACTGTAATACCCTGTATCCCGGCAGCCGTAAGAATGCCATCGAGCATATGTACTGTGCCTGGGAGAATGGTTTCACACCGTTGACGGTTGGGTGTCCTGTGATCATTGGTGATGGTCTGAAGGGAACGGATGACATTGAGGTGCCGGTAGAGGGCGGCGAATATGTGAAAAATGCTAAGATCGGCCGGGCCATTATGGATGCGGATGTGTTTATTTCCCTGAATCATTTCAAGGGGCATGAAACGGCGGGCTTCGGCGGTGCTATCAAAAATATCGGTATGGGCTGCGGATCCAGAGCCGGTAAAATGGAACAGCACGCTCAGGGCAAACCGGAGATCAATGAGAATTTGTGCCGTGGCTGCAAACGATGCATGAGAGAATGTGCCAATGAGGGACTGGTATACGACGAGACTACCCATAAGATGCATATTGATCATAACAAATGCCTGGGCTGTGGACGCTGTATCGGTGCCTGTAACTTCGACGCAATCCATAGCGGTTGTGATGCGGCAACAAAGGATTTCAACTGCCGTATGGCAGAGTATGCGAAGGCGGTCGTGGACGGCAGACCCAATTTCCATATTTCTCTGGTGGTGGATGTGTCTCCGAACTGTGACTGCCACCGGGAGAATGATGTACCCATCCTGCCCAATATCGGTATGTTCGCCTCCTTCGATCCTCTGGCGCTGGATCAGGCCTGTGTGGATGCCTGCCTGAAGCAGACACCGCTGCCGAACAGCCAGCTGACGGATGCCATGGCAAAAGAGGGCTTTTGTGATCACCATGATCATTTTGAAAATACCACTCCAAATGCGGAGTACAAGACCTGTCTGGAGCATGCAGAGAAGATCGGTATCGGCAGCAGGGCGTACGAACTTATTGTTATGAAGTAATTTCAGAAAGGATGAGCTTATGCGTCCCATGGTAAGCATCATTGTTCCGGTATACAATGCGGAGCAATATTTACGACGCTGTGTCGACAGCATTTTGAATCAGGAATACACGGACTTTGAAGTGTTTCTGGTAAACGACGGCAGTACGGATTCCTCCGGTGACATCTGCGAGGAATACGGCAATAAGGACACAAGAGTCATTGTGATCCAGAAGGAAAATACCGGAGTCTCCGACAGCAGAAATCTGGCATTGGATCGTGCACGGGGAAAATATCTGCAATTCTTAGACAGCGACGACTGGATCACGCCGGATGCCACAAGACTGTTCGTGCGGGCGGCGGAAGAGTATGACTGCGATATGGTCATTTCAGACTTTTACCGCGTGGTGGGAGAGCGTCTGTCCCCCAAGGGAGACATTGAAGAGGAGGGTGTGCTCACCCAGGAGGAGTTCGCGGCACATATGATGGAGAATCCGGCAGACTTTTACTATGGTGTGTTGTGGAACAAACTGTACCGCAGGGATCTGGTGGAGGAGCACAGTCTGCGAATGGATACGAATATCAACTGGTGTGAGGATTTTCTGTTCAATCTGGAATATATCCGTTACGCGAAAGTATTCTATGCCCTGCATGCCCCAATCTATTATTATGTGAAGCGCAAAGGCTCCCTTGCCAGTCAGGGAATCAGCATCTCCAAGACGGTAAAGATGAAGTTGAATGTCTTTGAGTATTACAATAACTTCTACAAGCATGTGCTGGAAGAAGAGGACTACGAGAAGAACCGTTTGCAGGTATATCGTTTCTTCATTGATGCGGCAGGAGACGGAACCGTGCCGCCTTCCATCCTGCCCGGATCCAAGAAGCTGGGAGACGAGAGAGTCTTTGTCAATACCGAGATCCTGCAGGCCGAGGGACCGGCGGGGGATGCTTACCGTAAGCGGAAGCTTCTGGAACATTATCTGGAGCCGGTGGCATTAAAAGGAGATCTGAAGGTAGCGGATGTGCGGCTGCTTCTGTGCCTGTGTGAAAAGCACGAGTGGGACAGCAGACGGGAACTGGCGGATTTCGCCGGAATCTCCCGCACGAACCTGACCAGCGGCTTGCAACGCCTGACCATGAAGGGATTCTTGAAAATAGAGGAAGTGAAGGAACCCAAGCCTTCCAGAAAAAGCAAGGCAGCCGGAGAAGTACAGGGAAAAGCGGAAAAGCCGGAGACAAGGCGCAAAGACCGTAAAACCAAGGTCACAGTGACAATCCTTCCCACTGCGGAAGCGGTCATGAAGGAACTGGCACTGGCACAGCGGGATTATGATGAGGCGAGATTTGTGGGATTTACCGAGGAAGAACTGATAAAATACGCAGATCTGTCGGAGAAAATAAAAGAAAATACAAAGAGGATTCTGGGATAATATTCCTTCGCCCTATAAATATCACTCAATATTCTTACGAATGCGAGCATTCGACGTATATTGGGTGATATTTACATGGATTGGAATATTTTATATTTTGTTAATTGACATCGCCCCTTCCAAAAAGTTATGATAAATAAGTATATAAAAATGTGAGGGAAAGGAAGGTATTTGGATGAAGAAAAACGAAGAGTATATGTTGGAACATGCCGGATTGTGCAGAGCGGCAGATAGATTGGAACCCCAGATGTTCGACGAATACGGCGTACAGAGGGGACTGCGTGATAAGAACGGTAACGGCGTAGTCGCAGGTCTTACCAATATTTCACGGATCGAATCCTTCAAAATGGAAGACGGCAAAAAAGTTCCCTGTGAAGGTAAGCTGTGGTATCGCGGCTATGACTGCATCGAGCTGGTCAACGGCTTCCGGGGTGATCATTTCGGATTCGAGGAAGTGGCTTATTTACTTCTGTTCGGTAAGCTGCCGAACCGTGAGGAACTGAAACATTTTAACGATATTCTTGCGTCCAGCAGAACTCTGCCGACCAACTTCACCAGAGACGTCATTATGAAAGCCCCCAGCAGTGATATTATGAATTCACTGACCAGGAGCGTTCTGACACTGGCTTCCTATGATAAAAACTGCAGCGACACTTCCATTGAAAATGTATTAAGACAGTGCCTGGGGCTGATTGCTGTGTTCCCCATGCTGGCAGTCTACGGCTACCATGCATATAATCACTATTCCAACGATGAGAGTATGTACATACACCGTCCCCAGAAGAAACTTTCCACCGCAGAGAATCTGCTGATGATGCTTCGCCCGGACAAACAATACACCGAACTGGAGGCGAGGGTACTGGACACCGCACTGGTGCTGCATATGGAGCATGGCGGTGGTAACAACTCCACCTTTACCACCAGAGTCGTGACTTCTTCCGGATCCGATACTTATTCTGTCATTGCGGCAGCACTTTCCTCCCTGAAGGGACCCAAACATGGTGGTGCCAATATCAAAGTCGTAGAGATGATGCGGGATATCGAAGCACATGTGTCCGACTGGACAGATGAGGATGCGGTAAGGGCATATCTGAACAAGATTCTGAGCAAAGAAGCCTTCGACGGCAAGGGACTGATCTATGGTATGGGGCATGCAGTCTACTCCCTGTCTGACCCCAGAGCCCAGGTATTCAAAAGCTTCGTGGAAAAACTGGCGGTAGCCAAGGGCAGAGACAAGGATTTCGCCCTGTATTCCATGATCGAGCGGATCGCACCGGAGGTCATTTCCCAGAAATCCCGGATCTACAAGGGTGTCAGCGCCAACGTTGATTTCTACAGCGGTTTCGTATACAGCATGTTGGAGATTCCTCTGGAACTGTATACCCCGATCTTCGCCATTGCCAGAATCGTAGGATGGAGTGCACATCGTATCGAAGAGCTGATCAATATGGATAAGATCATTCGTCCCGCTTACAAGAGCGTAATGCAGGAACTGGAATATGTTCCTTTGGATCAGAGATAAATTATCAAATAATAAAGGACTGCGTATTTTGCGCAGTCCTTTGCTGAATTACTATGGAGAACAGATCGGGGAACCTACGAATAGATCTTGCAGATAATGGATACGATTTCTTCAGCGGATTCTTTGGAATCTTCCAGAATCCAGGTGACATAAATATTGTAGAGGGAACCGGAGAAGGCTCGGAGCGTGTAATAAAAATCCTGCCCCTTGTCTTCGGTATAATAGGTATCCAGAATGTAGCCGTCCAGTGCCTGTAACAGCAGGTGCCCCAGACCGGTCTGCACCAGACAGGCAATGAATTCTTTGTAATGATTGAAATATTCATAACAATGCAGCATATTGCGGGAGTCATTGTAATTGCCCTTGTCCGGCCATGTCGCAACATCCTGACGGTAGGATTCTACCAGATCCTTCAGATAACTGCTGAAGATTTCATCCAGAGAATGGTAATTGCGATAATAGGTCATGCGGGAGACACCGGCACGCTCGGTCAGCTCGGTAATTGTAATATTGGACAGGGATTTGGTCTTCAGCAGCTGGATCAGAGCCTGTACCATACAATCTCTGGAAAAAAAGTTGGAATTCTTTGTGGACATGACGGATCACCTTCTTTATGATTTCTACCTAATAATGTAACGATTCAGACCTACATTCGCAAAATCGCCTCTATGAGGCTTCCTTGGAGAACAGGCCGGCCTGTTCTCTGCTCATTGTGGTTACTTCGCCATATAAATCATATCAAATGTTCTTACGAATGCAAGCATTCGACGTACATGTTGACATGATTTGCATGGCTCTGAATAGTTACCATATAATTATATGATGTCGGGGTCAAAAGCCCCCGACTTTGATGCCTACGGATTGTTCCGTGCTACGCACTCCTACAATCCTACCCAATATTCGCATATCGTGGGATTATCATCCCACTTTTATGCTCATATCGGGGCGGGGCCTAAGGTCTTTCACCCACCTATGAGCAAGCTCATGTGGGCTTAGACCTTTTGACCCTGGCATCATTATATAGAACGTAACACAATCCGGCGAAATACGCAAGGAAAGTTCCTCGCAGAAAGGAGCGGCATATGGCAGGAACGGTAATAGAATATTTGCAAAAATACGGAGACATTTCTTTTCGGGAAAAACCTCTGAATGATGTGGACAGTCTGGCATTGTGCCAGCTCTCTTATCTGAAATTCGACGGGATGGTCAGCGATGTGCGGCACAATGGCCCTTCCGTGACCCTGCGGGAGATTGCAGAGCGTTCAGACGTGGACAAACTGTTCGGGGATGTCCGTTTTGAGAAGGAGAACCGGGCGCTGTTCGAAGGAATGTTAAGCGGCAGACGTTTCCGGGATATGAAGCTGAACTGCTATATCAATCTGGTGGAAAAGGAATGGGAGACCCAGTTCTCCGCCATCACTTTTATTCTGGATGACGGAACCCTGTTTCTGGCATTCCGGGGAACGGATGAGACTATCGTAGGCTGGAAGGAAGATTTCAACATGGCATTTCTGTCACCGGTGCCGGGGCAGGAGTACAGTGTAAAATATGTAAATATGGTCACCGGATGGCTGCACCAGCCCTTTTATATCGGAGGGCATTCCAAGGGCGGCAATCTGGCAGTCTACAGTGCCATGAAATGCGCCCCTTTTGTGCAGAAACGGATTCAGAAGATCTACAGTCTGGATGGGCCTGGATTCCGGCCGGAAGTGCTGAAGGAGTGTCACTATAATGCCATCGAAGGCAAGGTGGTGAAGCTGTTGCCACATTCTTCCATGATCGGTATGATTTTCGAGCGGGATATTCATTACCGCGTGGTGGAGAGCAACAGCCATGGGCTTTTGCAGCACGATCCTTTTTCCTGGCTGGTGGAGGAGGACCATTTCGTGGATGTGGATGACATTTATGAGAGCCAGAAGATCATGAATGAAGCACTGAACGAATGGATACTGTCCTTAAATGAAGAACAGGTCCGCACCTTCGTGGAAACACTCTATCAGGTCATCTCCGCATCCCAGGCGGATGATCTGATCACGTTTACCGCTGACTGGAAAAAGAGTATGAATGCGGTGGTTACTGCACTGAAGGAAGTGGACGACCAGACCGCGGAGATGCTGCGTGGAATCATCCGCTCCCTGTTCGAAATCGCCAAAGTCAAGGTCAGAGAGGAGCTGGCCCCGGCGAAAAAGCCCGGGCGCAGATTCAGAAATAAGAAGAAAGAAGAGAAAGCAGAGGCTCACCGGCCTGTTCCGGAAGACGCTCCGGATGCCACTGCAGCCCAAGGATCGGCAGCTCGTCATGCTCCAAAGCTTCGGGGCAGCCGTCATCGGGGCAGCGCTGAATGATCTTCAGATGCTGACCTAAGCGGTCGATCCTCTGATGGTGGGCGCTGTTGACGTGCATTTCGACAGGAAAATACTTGAAAAGACGGGAATCTTCCGTCATAATGGACGTATGGAATGCATCACCGGAAGGGATACTGTGCAGGGAATCTCCCGACATATCCTGCAAAATAGTGCCACCGAAGGCAACATTGATGACCTGCATGCCCTTGCAGATCCCGATCACGGGGATCCTGGCGGCAATGGCTGTGTCAAGGGCCTGAAATTGCAGGATGTCCAGTTCGGTGTCAACAGTACGGGAACCTTTGTTTTTTTCTCCGAAGAAAGCCGGAGTGATATCTCCGCCGCCCGGCAGAATCAGGGCATCACAGGAGGTGACTTCCCCGGGGACCAGTGTGGTTACGGTTCTGGCGGGAAGTTTCGAAAAAAACGTCTCATAATTGCCCGTCTGGGATTTGCGTCCCAAAATGACTAATTTTGTCATATGATTTTCTGATACCTCATTTTTTATAGTTAATATATGCCATAACTTTTCATTTTTGCATGGAACAAATTAGCAAAAATGTATCTTACGTTTTTCAATAAATAGGAGTAAAATAGCAACGACCGTGAGGGAGTGAAAGCTCTTTCAAGGATGTTCACGGAAAGGAAGTGGTATTATGGAGGAATTGGCATCAGAACTGCTCAAGGAACTGAATTGTGACACGGCTTTTTCTATTAAGCTTCCGGCAGGTCTACCCCTGATCGGTGGAGTACAACTGGACATTGCGGAATCGGTCGTTATCACCTGGGTGGTCATGGCAGTCATTCTGATCTTGTCGATTATCCTTACAAGCAACCTCAAAGTACACAATGTCAGCAGACGACAGCTGGTGGCAGAGACGATCGTGACAAAGCTGGAAGGCATTGTTACGGGAATGATCGGAGAAGAAGGCAAACGGTATGTACCGTATCTGGTTAGCGTACTGTTGTATCTGGGCATATCCAATATCATTGGATTGTTCGGTATGAAGCCCCCTACCAAGGATCTGAACGTAACGGCGGCACTGGCCCTGATGAGTATCGTTCTGGTGGAAGCCGCAGGTATCCGCAAAAAAGGTATGGGCGGATGGATCAAGAGCTTTACCGAACCCATCGCGATCGTAACACCTATCAATATCCTGGAGGTGTTCATCAAGCCCCTGTCCCTGTGTATGCGATTGTTTGGTAACGTTTTGGGAGCATTCGTTATCATGGAGCTGTTGAAGCTTCTGGTTCCGGTAGCATTGCCGGTACCCTTCAGCTTTTACTTTGATATTTTTGATGGATTGATTCAGGCATATGTATTTGTATTCCTGACATCCATGTATATTAAGGAAGCCATTGAGTAACTGGATAACTATTCAGAGCTATTTTGCGAATGCGATTATGAATAGTTATGAAACACTAATTCACACAAAAACGGAGGAAAAGAATTATGATAGCTATTGGAGCAGGTATTGCAGCACTGGCATGTATCGGAGCAGGTATCGGTATCGGTATCGCAACAAGTAAAGCAGCAGAGGCAGTCGCAAGACAGCCGGAAGCAGAGAGCAAGATCACCAAGATCTTACTGTTAGGTGGTGCGCTGGCAGAGGCAACCGCTATTTACGGATTCGTTATCGGTATCCTGATCATTCTGTTCATGGCATAACTATCCGAAGCCGGAAACGTCACAGACAAGCGTCAAATGCCTGCATTTGTAAGCTGTTTTGTGACGATTTACGACGACTAAAACTCCATGAGCAAAAAGAAAGCTCTGAAAGAGCGTTTTGCGAATGGAAGTTTCGGATAGTTATAAGGAAATTAGAAAGCGAAACGTAAGAAAGGATGAAAGCACATGCTGAGATTAGATATTAATATTGTATGGACCATCCTGAATCTGTTGATCATCTTTGCCATTGTGAAGATCTTCCTGATCAAGCCCATCCACAAGATCCTGGATGCAAGACAGGCAGAGATCGATAAGCAATATGCAGATGCAAAAGCTGCACAGGACAGTGCCAATGAACTGAAAGGCCAGTACGAGGCATCCTTAAGCGGTGTTCAGGCAGAAAAAGAAAGCATTCTGAACGAGGCAAGAGGCAAGGCCAGCAACGAATATGACCGCATCGTGGCAGATGCCCAGACAGAAGCGAAAAAGATCATGGACAATGCCAGTAAGAATGCCACACTGGAAGAGCAGAAGCGCATCGAGCAGGCACAGGAACAGATCGCCGGCCTGGTAGTGGAAGCTACTGCAAAACTGGTAGCTGCCAAGCAGAACGCAGATTCAGACAGAGAACTTTACAACCAATTTATAGCAAAGACAGGTGAAAAGATTGATTAGTACAGCTTTAGAATACGCAAAAAGATTGCGTGAACTGAATATCCCCGGAGACATTGTAGGTCAGACAGGCGATATCTTCAAAGCCGTACCGCAGGTGAAGCTGGATTTCGAATCCCCTGCTGTGTCACTGTCTGCCAAGCACAATGTAATAGAAAAAGTATTCCCCTTACAGATCAGAGATTTTCTGAAAGTCCTGTGTGACAACGGAGACGTCTATCTGTGGGATGATATCTGCACCGCATACAGAGAAGCCTCTCCCGAGAAAAAGGAAGAGTTCGTTGTAACCCTGTCCTATGTGACAGCGCCCACCGATGAGCAGCTGCAGAATATCCGTAATTTTATCCAGAAGAAATACAACAGAGAGGATATGGTCTTTGAGACCAAAGAAGATCCTTCTCTTGGCGGCGGTTTCATCATCCGTGCCGGTAACGAGGTCTATGACTGGAGTACCAATGGACGTATGAAGCAGTTCGCAGACAAGCTTTCCCAGGTAGGAAAGACCGCCAGTGAGCAGGGCATCATTTCCATTCTGAAAGGTGAGATCGAGGATTTCAACTTACAGGCACAGGAAAATGAGATCGGTTCTGTCAGCTGGGTAGGTGACGGTATCGCCAACGTCAATGGTATCGACCATGCAGAGTACGGCGAGATCGTTATCTTTGATTCCGGTGTCAAAGGTATGGTACAGGATGTCCGCAGAGATGAGATCGGATGTATCCTGTTCGGTCATGATACCGAGATCCGCGAAGGCACCAGGGTCGTTCGTACCGGTAAGAGAGCCGGTATTCCTGTAGGTGACGGATTCAAAGGCAGAATCGTGGATGCTCTGGGAGCACCCATTGACGGTGCAGGTCCTATTAAGGAAGAAGGCTATCGTCCCATCGAGCAGCCGGCACCTTCCATCGTGGACAGACAGTCCGTAGGCGTGCCTATGGAGACTGGTATTCTGGCTATCGATTCCATGTTCCCCATCGGTCGTGGACAGCGTGAGCTGATCATCGGTGACCGTCAGACCGGTAAGACTTCCATTGCCATCGATGCAATTTTGAACCAGAAGGGCAAGGATGTGGTATGTATCTATGTGGCTATCGGCCAGAAGGCATCCACCATTGCAAAACTGGTAGGAACCCTGAAAAAGAACGATGCCATGGATTACACCATTATCGTATCTGCAACCGCCAGCGATCCTGCACCTCTGCAGTACATCGCACCTTATTCCGGTACCGCACTGGCTGAGTACTTTATGTATCAGGGCAAGGATGTCCTCATCGTATACGATGATCTGTCCAAGCATGCGGTAGCTTATCGTGCACTGTCCCTGTTGCTGGAACGTTCTCCCGGACGTGAGGCATATCCCGGAGATGTATTCTATCTGCATTCCAGACTGCTGGAGCGTTCCGCAAGACTGAGTGCCGATAAGGGCGGCGGCTCCATCACCGCACTGCCGATCATTGAGACCCAGGCAGGCGATGTATCCGCATACATTCCGACCAACGTTATCTCCATTACCGATGGTCAGATCTTCCTGGAGAGTGATCTGTTTTTCTCCGGCATGAGACCTGCAGTCAATGTCGGTCTGTCCGTATCCCGTGTCGGCGGTGCTGCACAGACCAAGGCAATGAAGAAAGCAGCCGGAAGTATCCGTATCGACCTGGCACAGTTCCGCGAGATGGAAGTGTTCACCCAGTTCGCATCTGATCTGGATAACGCCACAAAGGAACAGTTACAGCACGGACATGTACTGATGGAACTGTTGAAGCAACCTCTGTGCAGGCCTTTGAGCATGGCAGAGCAGGTTATGACCCTGTGTGCAGCCAACGGCAGAGTGATGCTGGATGTGCCTGTAAATCAGGTAAAGGATTTCCAGATGAAGTACTTAGACTACATGAAGGAACAGCACAGCGACATCGTTCGTCAGTTAGAGACCACCAAGGCTCTGGATGACGAGCTGAACAAGCAGATCTGTGATGCTGCAACAGAATTTAAAAAGGAATTTTTACAGAAATAATGTAACTATTCAGAAACCCATTCGCAAAACCGCTCTTTCAGGGCTTTACTTTTGCTTATGTGGTTACTTCGCCCATTGGCTCTGAATAGTTACAAATAACAGGAGGTTAACATGGCAAATACGAGAGAAATACAAAGTCGTATGAAAAGCATTCAGGATACCATGAAGATCACCAATGCCATGTATATGATCTCTTCCACAAAGCTTCGGAAAGCCAAGAAGAATCTGGAAGAGACAGAGCCTTACTTCTATACTCTGCAGACGATGGTCAGCAGAATCGTCCGTCACTTACCGGAGATCGATAATAAATATTTCGATGAACGTAAGGACAAACCGGCTGAGGAGAAGACCACGGGACTGGTAGTAGTCACCGCGGATAAAGGCCTGGCCGGAGCCTATAACCATAATGTACTGAAAATGGCAGAAGAACAGATGCAGAAAGCCGGGAAGACCGGAAAGTACAAACTGTTCGTTGTCGGTGAACTGGGACGTCAGTATTTCGGACACCGCGGAATCGAGGTGGCGGAGCAGTTCCATTACACCGCGCAGAATCCGACGCTGCATCGTGCCCGTATCATTACGGAGACGATTCTGGAGCAGTTCGAAGAAGAACAGCTGGATGAGGTATATATTATTTATACCAATATGGTAAACAGCGTGACAACGGAACCACATATGATGCGTCTGTTACCTATCATAAAAGAACGTTTTATTACCAAAGACGGACAGGATCTGAGTATGTATCAGGAACCGTTAGTCATGACACCGTCTCCCAAGGCAGTGCTAAACAACATTGTCCCGGATTTCGTCATGGGATATGTCTACGGTGCACTGGTAGAATCGTTCTGCAGTGAGCAGAATGCCAGGATGATGGCCATGGAGGCAGCAAATAAGAATGCTTCCGCCATGATCCATGATCTGTCCATTCAGTACAACCGGGTACGTCAGGCCATGATCACACAGGAGATCACTGAGGTCATTGCTGGTGCCAAGGCTCAGAAAAAGAAGAAAAAGGCAAGAAAGGAGGTCCTGAACAATTGAGTAACGTAAAGGAAAAAAATCATGGTAAGATCGTCCAGGTCATGGGACCTGTTGTAGACGTAGAGTTCGAGAACAATGATCTTCCTTTTATCAAGGATGCCCTGGAAGTATACAGTGAAGGCAAGCGTCTGGTCATGGAAGTGGCACAGCATATTGGCAACAATACCGTTCGCTGCATCATGCTGGGTGCCAGTGAAGGACTTTGCAAGGATATGGATGTCATTGCTACCGGAAAAGGAATTCAGGTGCCGGTAGGTAATAAGACACTGGGTAGATTGTTCAACGTATTGGGAGAGACCATCGACGGTGGAGAATCCCTGGAAGGAGAGGAACATTGGGTTATCCACAGAGATCCACCTTCCTTCGAAGAGCAGAGTCCTGTAGTAGAGATGCTGGAGACCGGTATCAAGGTTATCGATCTGCTGGCTCCCTATGCAAAAGGTGGTAAGATTGGTCTGTTCGGCGGTGCCGGTGTAGGTAAGACCGTGCTGATTCAGGAGCTGATTCGTAATATTGCTACCGAGCACGGTGGATATTCTATTTTCACTGGTGTCGGAGAGCGTTCCCGTGAGGGTAACGATCTGTGGAGTGAGATGAAGGAGTCTGGAGTTCTGGAGAAGACTGCGCTAGTCTTCGGTCAGATGAACGAGCCCCCCGGAGCACGTATGCGTGTAGCCGAGACCGGACTGACCATGGCAGAGTACTTCCGTGATGAAGAGCACCAGAACGTGCTGTTGTTCATTGATAACATTTTCCGTTTTGTACAGGCAGGTAGTGAGGTATCCGCATTGTTAGGCCGTATGCCTTCCGCAGTAGGATATCAGCCCACTCTGGCTACCGAAGTCGGTGAATTGCAGGAGCGTATTGCTTCTACGAATAAGGGTAGTGTTACTTCCGTACAGGCTGTCTATGTGCCTGCGGATGACCTGACAGACCCTGCACCCGCAACTACATTCGCCCATCTGGATGCCACCACCGTTCTGTCCCGTAAGATCGTGGAGCAGGGTATTTACCCAGCTGTGGATCCTTTGGAATCCACCTCCCGTATTTTGGAAGAGGATGTGGTAGGTAAGGAGCATTACGAGACCGCCCGCCAGGTACAGGCAATGCTGCAGAAGTACAAGGAACTGCAGGACATCATCGCCATCCTGGGTATGGAAGAGCTGTCCGATGAGGATAAGGTCACCGTATATCGTGCCCGTAAGATTCAGCGTTTCCTGTCCCAGCCCTTCCATGTGGCAGAGAACTTCACCGGTGTACCCGGTAAGTATGTGCCTGTGAAGGAGACCATCCGCGGATTCCGTGCGATCATCGACGGAGAGATGGATGAGTATCCCGAGGCTGCATTCTTCAATGTAGGAACCATTGACGAGGCAGTGGAGAAGGCCAAGAAGCTCATGGCACAGTAAGGAAAGGCGGTGTGCGTATGAACACCTTCAGCTTGAAGGTCATTGCCAGTGATAAAGTATTTTTCGACGGAAAATGCGGCATCATTATCGTACCGGCTCTGGACGGCGAGCAGGCCATCATGTCCCATCATGAGGATATGGTCATTGCCACGAAGGAAGGCGAGGTACGGTTTAAGGAAAAAGAGGATGACGACTGGACCAAGGCCGTAGTCGGTGTGGGCTGTGTCTACATTTCTCATAACCGTGTGATCATGCTGGTGGATACGGCGGAGCGCCCGGAGGATATCGACAGAGTCCGTGCGGAAGCCGCTCTGGAGCGAGCCAAAGAGCAGCTGCGTCAGAAGCAGAGCATTCAGGAGTACCATGTATCCCAGGCATCCATGGCGAGAGCTATGCTGCGCCTGAAGGAAGCCGGAAAATACGAGATCAACTAGAAATCAAGTAAAATATTTGTAAAAAGTAACAAAATTAAGCCTGTAATGTTAGCAAATGTGTGCAATTCGGAAATTGTTATTTTTCTGTCATTGCGATAAAATCTCTTAAGTATAAGAGGAGAGTTAAGCAATGGATTATTTACAGAAAAAATCAATACGAAGTGTCGCAGCTGCCATTACAGGCTTTTTGCGTCATTCCGTTCGAAAAATAGGAATTACCAGGGAGAAGCTTCCTTCCTGTATCGCGCTGGCAGTATGTCCGCTGGTGACATTTTATCTGTTTGAAATGTATACCCATAATCCTTTTACGACAATGCATTTCAAAACCCAGCTGTTGAACATGGCGTTCTATGTACTGACCGCACTTCTGTTATTCGGAATCGTGAAATATGTCCGGGCGGCTCTGATGTTGCAGACGGCCTTTTTCATGGTGGTGGGACTGGCGAATTATTATGTGCTGAATTTCCGTTCCGCACCCATCATGCCCTGGGATATTTATTCCATCAGTACAGCAGCCAGTGTGGCGGGCAATTTCAACTATGAATTGTCCACCAGTACGATACTGGTCATTGTGGGATTCCTGATTTTGTTGTTGATCGAGAGCCGTTTTCACATGAAGGCACCGGGAAGAGTGGCAAAGAGAGCGGCACTGATCCTGTTAAGCATTGTCATGATCTATGGTTATACCGGCATGATACAGAGCGAGAGCTTTGTGCAGAGCTTTGGATTATACGACAAGCTGTTTACCCCTACCGTCATGAATAAGAGAGATGGCAATATCGTGGCATTTCTGATGGAAATGGAATATATGGATGTGGAGAAACCCGCAGATTATTCTGCAGATGGCACCGGCAGCAATTATGAGCAGGCCGGGAAAGATTCCGCAGGGCTTGCAGCAGCTGTGGAAGAACCGGAGAGCGTGAAGCGTCCGAATATCATTGTGATCATGGATGAGGCATTTTCGGATCTGGCAGTCCGGGGAGAGTTTACCACCAACGAAGACTATATGCCCTTTATTCACAGCTTACAACAGGGGGCAGAGAATACCAGAACCGGTTACCTGAATGTTTCCGTGCTGGGCGGGAATACTGCCAATACGGAGTTTGAATTCCTTACCGGCAACACTATAGGATTTTTACCGCAGGGCAGCGTGGCTTACCAGCAGTATGTGCAGAAGGAGATGCCTTCTCTGGCTTCCTACCTGAAGGAACTGGATTATCATACTGTGGCGATCCATCCTTATTATGCCAGCGGCTGGGACAGAGACAGAGTCTATCCGCTGCTTGGATTTGATGAGTTCCTGTCACAGGACGATTTCAGGAATCCGAAACGGATCCGTAACTATATCTCCGATGAGAGCAGCTTTGCCAAGATCATTGAACTGTATGAGAACAAGGAAGCGGGAGAGCCTCTGTTTGTATTCAATGTGACCATGCAGAATCACAGCGGTTATGAGGAGGAATTCCACAATTTTACCCCGGATATCACGGTGGACGGTATTGATTCCAAGGTACTGTCCATGTATCTGTCCCTGGTAAAACAGACGGATTCCGCCCTGCAGGGACTGATTGATTATTTCTCTCAGGTCGATGAGGATACCATGATCGTATTCTTCGGGGATCATCAGCCTACGACCTATGTGAGCAATCCGATCTTAAGAAATAATAAAGTGGATCCGGAGACTTTAACAGATGAGGAAAATCTGTTAAAATATAAAGTACCTTATGTGATCTGGAGCAACTTTGACATTGAGGAGCAGACGGACGGAGAGACCAGTGCCAATTATCTGGCCATGGATGTGTTGGAGAACTGTGATCTGCCGCTGCCTGCCTTGCAGAGCAGTCTGACCGGGGTGCGGGAAAAATATCCGGTGATCAGCGCGGCCGGTGTGAGAGAAGCGGACGGCACACTCACGACGGTGAAGGAATGTGGGGAAGCATTGAACGATTACCGGAGTCTGGAGTATTATCTGCTGTTTGATTACGGAAGGTAAGAAAAGAGATCGTGGGAGAAAAATAATATGAACGGCAATAAAACGACAGCAACAAGTAGTGAGGAGCGCAGGATGCAGAGAGGGATCTCTGTGCTTGCGTTCTTTGTGCCTGCATTTATTATGCTGGTTCTTTTTATCATACGGGGCATATATCCTTTTGGTGACCGGAGTTTTCTGTTCTCCGACATGTACCATCAGTATATGCCTTTTTTAAGTGAATTTGTACACAAGATCAAAGCGGGAGAGGGACTGTTCTATTCCTACAATGTAGGGATCGGATCGAATTTCCTGGCACTGTATGTCTATTATCTGGCAAGTCCTTTTAACTGGCTGGTATTTTTGCTGCCGGAAGGCCTGATCATGGAATTCATGAGTTATCTGGTGATCCTGCGGATCGGCCTTATGGGGCTTACCTTCAGCATCTATCTGCGGAAAGTGTTCGGCAAGGAGGATCCGGCGGCTCTTTTGTTTTCCACTGCGTATGCTCTGTCCGGCTATCTGGCGGCCTACAACTGGAATGTGATGTGGCTGGACTGCCTGATCCTGCTACCCTTGATCCTGTTAGGAGCAGAGCGGCTGGTCAGAGAAGGCAAATGGGTCATGTATACCGTGACTCTGGGACTCTGTATTCTGACCAATTATTACATCTCCATTATGATCTGTATCTTTCTGGTGCTGTATTTTGGAATGTTTTTGATCACGGAATACTATACCATGACGGAAGGGCAGAGCAGGAAAGCACGGATCGTATTCGGCAGGATCGGAAGATTTGCATTTGCCTCCCTGCTGGCCGGAGGGCTGGCTGCAGTACTGCTGATTCCGGAGGTCTGTGCTATTCTACGGACGGATTTTGGCAATTCGGATTTCCCCGGTACGCTGGAGTCCTATTTTTCCGTGTTTGATATGCTGGCGAGACATTGCCTGTGCGTGACCACGGAGAGGGGACTGGAACACTGGCCGAACATTTACTGTGGTGTGGCAGTATTTTTACTGGTGCCCATGTATGCACTGAATGAAAAAATATCAGTGAGAAAACGGTTCTGCAATCTGGCACTGGCGGGATTTTTGCTGCTCAGCTTCGGAACCAATGTCCTGGACTTTTTATGGCACGGTCTGAATTATCCGGATTCCCTGCCGGCGAGACAGTCTTTTCTATATATTTTTCTGATCCTTGTCATGTGCTATGATGCTTTCCGAAATGTCGAGGGCACTTCTCCCAGGCAGATTATCTATGGGTATCTGGCGGCGGTGATATTTTTACTTGCCTGTGAGAAATTCGTGGAGAGCGAGGATTTCGACACGGGTATTGAAGTGCTGACGCTGGTGTTCGTTACGATCTATGGTGTGCTTCTGTATTTGTACCGGACGAGAAAAGACGAACTGACGAGGCAGGTGCTGGGGATTCTGGTGCTGGCGTGCGTAGTGGCGGAGCTGAGCATCAATACATTTAATACGAGTCTGGGCACTACCGGACGAAGCGCTTATCTGGGAGACCAGGAGGATTATAAGGCGTTGTACGCCCTAGCGCAGGAACAGGAGGGGGATGACTTCTTCCGTATCGAGAAGTTTACCCGCAAGACGAAAAATGACGGTACTCTTACGGGATACCCTACGGCTTCCGTATTTTCCTCCACCATGAATTCCATCGTTATGGACCTGTATAAAATGCTGGGTATGCGTCACAGTAAGGTTTATTACGGATTTGACGGAGCGACAGCTTTCGTGTCGGCACTCCTGAATGTGGATTATATGTTCGGCGGATCGGATAAATACGAAAACGGTCTGTATGAGATCGTGAATAACAGCGGAGATGTTTATTTATATCATTGTAAATATACGCTGCCTTTTGGCTATGTGGCACCGATGGGTTGGAATGTTACGGACGAGATCGGCACCGGTGTGAGAGTGCAGAATCAGCTGACCGAGGATCTGGGAATCGCAGAGCCCTTACTGGACCGGGCGACCAGTGAGACTAGCGGAGATAATGTATGTATTACGGCGGACCGGGCAGGCTACTATTACGCGAGGATCAATGCCACAGGGACGAAAAAGGTTCAGGTGCTTGGGGGAACGCTGGAGACGCAGGATTACAGTGATCTGAAGGACGGAGCTATCCTGTATCTGGGCTATCTGCAAAAAGGCGAGAGAGTTACCTTGACCAATGGGGATGACACGGACGATACCCCGAAGGTATCGGCGGAAGCTTATGTAATGAATGAAGAAGTGCTGGCACAGGCAGTGGAGATATTGTCAAAAGAACATCTTGAAAATGTAGCGATGGACAGCACCCATATTTCCGGAACCTTAAGTCTGAAAGAAGCCGGCAGACTGATCCTGTCCGTGCCTTATGAGGAGGGCTGGACGGTGCAGATCGACGGAGAAAATGCAGAGACTGAGCAGTTTGGCAATGCGCTCATGGCATTTGATCTGGAAGCGGGAGAACATACGATACAGATGCACTATGTACCGGAAGGACGGAATATCGGTATTTTAGTGAGTGCGGGAAGTGTACTGATCCTGTTGGGATGCGTGTTGTGTCAGAGGTGTGACAGGAAAAGGAAAGACTGTGCGGAGAATGAGCCTTTGCAAAAGGCAGCAGACGAAACGATGGAAGACGGGAATGCGGAAAAAACGCACACAGAGGAAGGTTCTGTGAAGGAAGAGGCAGGAAGGATGTAAGAAGGAGCGAATTATGACGAAGAAGAGTATTTGTGATACCTTGCGGCGTACCTGCCTGATCCTGGCGGGATCCTTTATCATGGCAGTCAATTTGAAAAGCTTTGTCCGGGCCGGGGGATTGATCCCCGGTGGATTCAACGGCCTGACCCGACTGATCCAGGAGATCAGCGTGCTGTTGTGGCACTGGGAGCCTCCCTTTTCGGTGATCAACTTTATCTTAAATGCGGTTCCGGTGGTCATCAGCTTCAAATTCATCGGAAAAAAGTTCACCGGTTATTCCTGTCTGATGATCGTGGTGAGCGGTATTTTGACGGATATGGTGCCCGCCTGGCCGGTAACGGAGGATATTCTGCTGATTGCTATCTTCGGTGGACTGATCAATGCACTGGCCATCAGCCTGTGTCTGTTCGCCAATGCCACCAGCGGCGGTACGGATTTTATCGCGATCTTCCTGTCGGAAAAGTATGGCATTGATTCCTGGAATTATATTTTTGCGGGAAATGTGGTGATCCTTGGAATTGCCGGAGCACTGTTTGGCTGGGACAAGGCGCTGTATTCCATTATTTTTCAGTATACCTCCACACAGGTACTTCATGTGCTGTACAAGCGCTACCAGAAGCAGACACTGATCATCGTGACGAAACGGCCGGAGGATGTCTACGAAGCTATTGCGGAGATCACCCATCACGATGCCACCCTGATCAAGGGTGAGGGCTGTTATTCCAAACAGGAATGTGACGTGCTGTATTCCGTGGTGGGACGAGACGAGGTGAACAAAGTTGTGAATACGGTGCGGGAGACGGACCCGCAGGCCTTTGTCAACATGATCCGTACGGAGAATCTGGCGGGCCGGTTCTACCAGAGACCGAATGATTAAGAAATGTAAAAAGAAGAGCCTGAGCGTCAGCAGTTTAGCTGACACTCAGGCTTGCGTACTTTTTCGGGGAAACACCCACGGCTTTGGTGAAGGCTTTGAAGAAATTGCTGTAGTCCGTGAAACCGCTGCGTTCGAAGGCTTCCATGACATTGCCGTTTTCGTTCAGAACCGCCTTGGCGATACTGATGCGGCGGGCGGTGATGTATTTATTAATGGTGGTGCCTGTGGCGGATTTGAAAATCCGGCAGATATAGGATTCGCTTAAGTAGAACTGTCCGGCCAGATGTTCCACTGTAATAGGCTGGGAGATGTTCTGGTTGATGTAAGCCAGAATATCGTCCACCTGATGGTTGTAGCGGTAGCTACTGTCCTTGTATTCGGCGGGATCTGTTACGGTTTCCCCGGCCGCCGTCTGCTCTGCACTGCGGATGAACAGCGTGTTGAGCATGACCATCAGCTCCATGAAAGCGGCATATTCCGTGATGTCATGGGCAAAGCCCTCCGCGGAAGTGATTTTGTTGATATAATAGAGGAAACGTTTCTGCTGTTCCTTGTTGAGCGAAAGCTTATGGGAAAAGGGGGCACTGCGGTGAGTGAAGCAAAAGCTCAGATCCGTCTCTTTGGTGGAGATCAGCTTCATGAAATCCGGCGCCACCGACAGAACGATACGTTCGTGGACGGAGTTGTCGATCTGGGTCAGCTTGTGACTTTCGTACTGGTTGATGATAAAGAGATCGCCTGGGGCGATGGTGTAGAAGCAGTTGTCGATCAGAAACTGTTTGCCGCCGCAGATGGAATAGTAGATCTCGTAGCAGTCATGGATGTGCATGTCCATGGCTTTTTCTTCTTTATATAAGTGGGCAATGGCAAAAGTCCCGGAGGTTTTACAGTTTTCTATGGCTGTTTTACAGGAGGTAAGTTCTTCCATTTCTTTCATCCTTTTCGCTTTTTCTTTTATTAAACACCAAAAGTTCAAAATTTGCAATGTTTAGATTAAAATATGAAAAGACTTTGAGAATCTTTTCTAGTATACTTAACTCATACAAAAGAGAAAAGCAGTTACAGCCTTCCAAAATTTTTATAAAAAATAGTAAAAATGTGTTGGAAATGGTTACAATGATATGTTATAATGTAAGTGCTTTCATAAAAAGGTAACATTCAATAGCGGCACGCAGGCCGCCCGTTGAGGAAAGAGAGGCGTAAGGTGGAACTTAGAACAGCAGTATCACCAAGAGATGTGAAGCATTACACCACAGAGCGTCTGAGAGAAGAGTTTCTGATCCAGAATCTGTTCGTACCCGGCGAGATCAAGCTGGTGTACAGCCACATCGACAGAATCATTACAGGAGCAGCAGTTCCTGTAAGCCCTATCACTCTGACCGCCGGAGATGAACTCCGTGCAGAGTATTTCTGTCAGAGAAGAGAACTGGGTGTGATCAATATCGGCGGAGCAGGTATGATTACCGTTGATGGCAAAGTGTACAAGGTAGGTTACAAGGAAGCTATGTACATAGGAATGGGCTCCAAGGAGATCATTTTCGCAAGTGAAGATGAGAAACAGCCCGCTAAATTTTATCTGAATTCCGCTCCCGCACATAAGACTTATCCGACCGTGCTGATCAAGCCGGAAGGTACTCCCGAAGAGGGCGTGGTCATTGTAAAGGATGAGAATAAAGTAGAACTGGGTACTCTGGAGGATGCCAACCACAGAGTAATCTGCAAGTATATCCTTCCCGGACAGGTAGAGAGCTGTCAGCTGGAGATGGGTATGACGAAGTTAGAGCCCGGCAGTGTATGGAACACCATGCCTTGTCATACACATGACAGACGTATGGAAGTATATCTGTATTTCGATATGCCTGAGGATGCCTTTGTTATGCACTATATGGGTGAGCCCGATGAGACCCGCCACATCGTAATGCGTAACGAAGAAGCAGTGATCTCCCCCAGCTGGTCCATCCATTCCGGATGCGGTTCCAGAGCATATACCTTTATCTGGGGTATGGTCGGAGAGAATCAGGACTTCGATGATATGGACGGCGTTGACAACAGAGATCTGAAATAAGATCCTTTGGAACATGTAACTAAAATAACAGTTTTTATAAAGAAAAGGAGAAAAAACAATGTCTGAATTCACTAATTTCTCACTGGAAGGTAAGGTTGCACTGGTTACCGGCGCATCTTACGGTATTGGTTTCGCTATCGCTTCCGCATACGCTGAGTGCGGTGCTACCATCTGCTTCAACGATATCAAGCAGGAGCTGGTAGACAAGGGAATGGCAGCATACGCTGAGAAAGGTATCAAGGCTCACGGCTATGTATGCGACGTTACCAATGAAGAGGCAGTTAACGCTATGGTAGCTCAGATCGAAAAGGAAGTAGGCACCATCGATATCCTGGTGAACAACGCAGGTATCATCAAGAGAATCCCCATGACCGAGATGACCGCAGATCAGTTTCGTCAGGTAATCGACGTAGACCTGAACGCACCTTTCATCGTATCTAAGGCAGTTATCCCCGGCATGATCAAGAAGAATCATGGTAAGATCATCAACATCTGTTCCATGATGTCCGAGCTGGGTCGTGAGACTGTATCTGCATATGCAGCAGCTAAGGGCGGCTTAAAGATGCTGACCAAGAACATCTGCTCCGAGTACGGCCAGTACAACATTCAGTGTAACGGCCTTGGACCCGGTTACATCGAGACTCCTCAGACAGCTCCTCTTCGTGAGATCCAGCCCGATGGCAGCAGACATCCTTTCGACCAGTTCATCTGCGCTAAGACCCCTGCTAACAGATGGTTGAAGCCCGAAGAGCTGACCGGTCCCGCTGTATTCCTTGCTTCTGAGGCATCCAATGCAGTCAACGGACACATCCTCTATGTAGATGGCGGTATCCTTGCTTACATCGGCAAACAGCCCCAGTAGAGCTTGTGCAAAAGGAAAACAAGCGGCCGCATAGCGGACATTTGTTTTCCTTGCACAGCTCACGAGTAAATATCCGGTGAGTTTACGAGCCGGATGCAGAGTGCGAAGCACGAATTTGCGAGTGAGTAGCTATGGAGCTTGTGCATTTACGCAGGATATCAAAAACAGAATAAACAATTCACATCAGGTCAGTCGCAGAAGAATTTCGGCGGCTGACTGTTGTGGCGTTTGGAAAAGGAGTATCTCATGAAGATAGCTTTGATCAATGAAAACAGTCAGGCTGCCAAGAATGAAATGATCTGTGCTACTCTTAAAAAAGTAGTAGAGCCCATGGGTCATGAAGTATTCAACTACGGTATGTGCGGCGCAGAGGATCCCAATTCCCTGACCTACGTACAGAACGGTATTCTGGCAGCAGTTCTTTTGAACTCCGGGGCAGCGGATTTCGTTATCACCGGATGCGGAACCGGCGAAGGTGCCATGCTTGCATGCAATTCCTTCCCCAAGGTTCTGTGTGGACACATTGAGTCCCCTCTGGATGCTTACCTGTTCTCTCAGGTAAACGACGGTAACTGTGTGGCACTTCCTTTTGCTGAGAACTTCGGCTGGGGCGGTGAACTGAATTTACAGTATACTTTTGAAAAGCTGTTCTGTGCTCCCGGCGGCGGTGGATATCCCCCTGAGAGAGTGGTTCCCGAGCAGCGCAACAAGAAGATCCTGGATCAGGTAAAAGAAGTAACTCATACCGATATGGTTACCATCCTGAAGAATCTGGATCGTGAACTGGTAAAGGGTGCTTTATCCGGTGCCAGGTTTAAGGAGTATTTCTTTGCAAACTGCAAGTGCGACAAGATCGCTGAGGCAGTGAAGGAAGTACTGGCATAAAAGTATTGGTTTCATTTTGCAGAAATATTTTCGACAGGATCTCCTGCGAAGATTTTTCACATAACTATTAGTCTATAAGACAGAAAGGTGTTATTTATGAACGCAGTATTAGAGCAAATCAGCAAAATCGGTATCGTACCGGTTGTAAAAATTGACAACGCAGCAGATGCACTTCCTCTGGCAAAGGCACTTTGCGCAGGAGGACTTCCCTGTGCAGAGGTTACTTTCCGTACCAGCGCAGCAGCAGAAGCTATCAAGATCATGACCGACAACTTCCCTAGCATGTGTGTTGGGGCAGGTACCGTTCTGAACGCAGAGCAGGTTGACGCAGCAGTAGCAGCAGGCGCCAAGTTCATCGTAAGCCCCGGCTTAAATCCCAGAACCGTTAAGTATTGTGTAGAGAAGAACATTCCTATCACTCCCGGTACTTCCAGCCCCAGCGACATCGAGCAGGCTATCGAGCTTGGCCTGGATGTAGTTAAGTTCTTCCCCGCTGAGCAGTCTGGCGGTCTGGCTAAGATCAAGGCTATGGCAGCCCCTTATGTAAATATGAAGTTCATGCCTACCGGCGGTGTAAACGCTAAGAACCTGACTTCTTACCTTGACTTCCCCAAGATCATCGCATGCGGTGGTTCCTGGATGGTTCCCGGCGACCTGATCAACGCTGGTGAGTGGGACAAGATCGAGCAGCTGACCAGAGAAGCAGTACAGACCATGCTGGGCTTCGAGCTAGCTCATGTTGGTGTCAATGCAGAGAACGAGGAAGAGGCTGTTAAGGCTGCGAACCGTTTCGCATTCATCTTCGGTATGCCCGCTAAGGTTGGCAACAGCTCCGTATTCGCAGGCTCTGCTCTGGAAGTTATGAAGACTCCTTACCTGGGCAAGAACGGCCACATCGCTGTTAAGACCAACTACATCGAGAGAGCTGTCAACTACCTGAGCACTGTTCTGGGTGTTGAGTTCAACGAAGAGTCCGCTAAGAGAGATGCCAAGGGCAACCTGAAGGCTATCTACCTGAAGGAAGAGATCGGCGGATTCGCAGTTCATCTGGTACAGAAATAAATCATAAGCAAATTTTAAACCGTACGGTTGCAGCAACTGCATATTTCAGTTGCAGACGAGCTTCCGCTGTAATATAGCGATTACACGGTGAAATGAATAGGATTTAGAATAATCAGGTTGGACGGTTGCGTGTTCCGACACGGACTCTAACCGACCGTCGGTACTTAGATGCTGTATTTTAGCATCTTATGTACCGCTACGGGAGGGCCGAAGCGAGAGCGGGTCCGTGATGGAATATGCAGCCATCCAACCAGAGATAATAGACAATTTTTAGTGAGAAAGGAATATACCAAAATGGCAAAAGTAATTACCATGGGTGAGATCATGCTGAGACTGTCCACCCCCAACAACGAGAAATTTATCCAGGCAGACGAGTTCGATGTAAACTACGGCGGCGGTGAAGCTAACGTAGCAGTATCTCTGGCTAACTACGGTCATGACGCTGAGTTCGTTACCGCAGTTCCTGACAACGAGATCGGTGAGTGCGCAGTAGCAGCTCTGAGAAAGTACAACGTAGAGACCAAGCACATCGCAAGATGCGGTGAGAGACTGGGTATCTACTACCTGGAGAGCGGTTCTTCCATGAGACCTTCCAAGGTTGTATACGATAGAGCACATTCTTCTATCTCTACTGCAACCGAGGCTGATTTCAACTTCGATGAGATTTTTGAAGGTGCTGACTGGTTCCACTTCACAGGTATTACCCCCGCCGTATCCGACGCTGCAGCAGAGCTGACCGAGAAGGCTCTGATCGCTGCTAAGAAGCACGGCGTAAAGGTATCCGTAGACCTGAACTTCCGTAAGAAGCTGTGGAGCTCTGAGAAGGCTCAGAAGGTTATGACCAACCTGATGAAGTACGTTGATGTATGTATTGGTAACGAAGAAGATGCTGAGCTGGTACTTGGCTTCAAACCCGGCGATACCGATGTTACCAGCGGTGAGCTGGAGTTAGCCGGTTACAAGTCCATCTTCGAGCAGATGGTTGAAAAGTTCAACTTCGAGTACTGCGTATCCTCTCTGCGTGTAAGCCATTCCGCTTCCGATAACGGCTGGTCTGCTTGCATCTACTCCAGAGATACCAAGGAGTTCTATCACTCCAAAGAGTACAGCATCCATCCCATCGTTGACCGTGTAGGCGGCGGCGACTCCTTCGCAGGCGGCGTGATCTGCGGTATGCTGGATGGCAAGAACTTCAAGGATGCTCTTGAGTACGGCGTAGCTGCATCCGCTCTGAAGCACACCATCCCCGGTGACTTCAACCTGGTATCCAGAAAAGAAGTTGAGACCCTGGCTGGCGGCGACGCTTCCGGACGTGTACAGAGATAATCTTCTGTAAACAGAATAGTGTAAAAATAAAAAGAACTCACCTGCGTGGTAACATGCAGGTGAGTTTTTCCGTCTTTGGGACTGGTTAATGCTGGCAGCACTGCTTTGCCATTTCAAACCAGTCATTGGTCATATACACCAGAGCAGAAAGAAGAAGTGAAGAAAGCATTAGCTGCAGGAGTTCCGAAAGCAACGATTTTGACTTATTTCTATCCGGAGGTTACTGTGGAGAAGATGAGTTCATATCGGAATAAGAATTAAATGATATCGCATAGGCACAGGAAATGTGGTATACTGTGCCTATGTAAAAAAGAATGTGTTTTGCAAATCAGAATTTGTATTATTGAATAAAATGGGGATTTTGATATGAAAGACAAGGCAAACAAGGGTTATTGGCAACGACTTGCAAAAATATATGCACCTTTGATGGAGTCAGATAAGAAATTTTATAATGCAATTTGCGGGTATATTAGAGATTATCTCAAACCTGATATGAACATATTAGAATTAGCTTGTGGAACAGGGCAACTATCTTTTCCACTGTCTGATTATACTAATAGTTGGACGGCAACCGATTTTTCGGAAAATATGATTGAGCAAGCAAAAAGGAGAGGCACAACAGAAAAACTTCGTTTTTTCGTAGCGGATGCAACAGCACTTTCATACGAGGATGAAAAATTTGATTGTGTAGTAATTTCAAATGCACTGCACATTATGCCGGAGCCTGAAAAAGCAATGCAGGAAATTCGTAGAGTATTAAAAAAAGATGGTATTTTGTATGCACCAACTTTCTTATGGGCAGAGAAAAATTCAAGTGGTTTACGAAAACGATTGATGTCTATTACAGGATTTAAAGAATACACAGAATGGAACAAGGGAAGTTTTTGCAAGTTTATATCGGATTATGGCTTTACAGTTGTCGAAATAGATTTGGTGGATGGCGTTTTAGCTCCTGTTGGAGTTTTGATTGCGAAAAAAGCTAATTATTAAATTCGATTTGTATAGAACAGAAACTTGGAAGTTGGAGGTGTGACGAAATGTCAATAGCATATAAGAGATTAACTGAAAATGAACTTGATATTTTTATTGAAATGAGAATAAATCAGTTAAGGGAAGAAGGTGCAAAAGAAGATATTGATTTAAAACCTGCTTTAAAAGATTATTATAAGCGTCATATGACAGACGGCACATTCGTATCTTGGATAGCTGTTGATGGGAGCAAGATAATCGGAACAAGCGGTATGTCTTTTGTTGAGAAGCCTCCATATTTCGGTTGCCCAAGCGGAAAAATGGGACTGTTATCAAGTATGTTTACCAATCCAGATTACAGACGGATGGGAATTGCAAAAGAGCTTTTGCACAGAGTTATAGAGGAAGCAAGAAAATATGGCTGCGGCACGATACAGATTACTGCTTCTGATATGGGCGTAAAATTATATACAGCATATGGATTTGTTCATAATGGTAATTTTATGCAATACAAACTATAAGGAAAGCTCAAACTTGTAGAACCGAAAATACCAGTTTGACGAATTGTAAAATCGAAATTGAACGATTATTGACTACACATACAAAGATACATTGTATTTTAATAGTAATGAAACCTGCCTCGTGAGTACAACAGGAAACACCGTGCAGTTGTTGCATTTTATGTTTGAGTAAGGAGATTTTCATGAGCGACGATATAAGAATAACTATAGCTTTAATTTGTGGTGCTGTTATTTTTGCTTGGCTATTTTTCTTTGTTTTTCTTAAAGGCAAAACAAAGGGAAATCAGCTAATGGCAAAAGCAAGACAAAGTGGATGTATAACCACAGGTAGGGTTGTAAAGAACGATTATAGAAGATTTACAGGTCCTGAGGGACGATACAGAAGTGAGATCGTAACCTATGAGTATTTTGTGGACGGAAAAAGATTTGAGAAGAAAATCACATATACTGACACAGGAATTGTTGTTAATTATCCCAATCAGGTAGAAATTTTTTATGACAAAAACAATCCCTCAAAGTCGTTTGCAGATGTTGAATTAGGGCAGAACAAACAAAAGCAAACAGGATGTTATATGTCAATTGTAATTCCGATTATTGTAATCATATTAATATATAATTTATTGAAATTAGTATAAGAGAGGTCATTGATATGCAGTGGATAAAGAAAGAATGGGTACATAAAAATGAGCGAAGAAATTAGAAGTGCTATCGCTTTGATAGCTGGTGCATTAGTTTTGGTTGTATGTTATATAAAGATTTTTCTGAAAGGTCGTTCCTTTAATCAAAAGTTTATGGAAAAAGCAAAAAAGCAGGGGTGTTATACAACGGCTACGCTTATAGATAATAAGCTTAGATTAGGAAACGATGAATCTGGAAACGCAAACTTTAAAAATGATAGAATGAAATGCACCTATGAGTATAAAGTTAATGGTATTTCATATAAAAAGAAAATTACGTTTCAGTCACCAGGTATGGTAGCTGTAAAGTTCCCTTATACAATAACGGTTTATTATGATTCGAATAACCCTTCTAAGAGCGTTTGCAAGGAAGAAGCAAGTCAAGGATCACAGCGGACAGCTGGTTGTTTGGGAACAATAGCTTTTGTAGCTATCACATTTATTGTTATTTATAATTTGTTGAAATTAGTATAAGAGAGGTTATTGGTAATCCGTGTTATTGCCGGTATTGCAAATAATATTAATCAGGCAGTAAAGCTTGGTAATTCACAGGGAAAGTTATATTACAGCGATATTGATAAACTGCAGAGCAAACTGGATGATGTAAAGAATGTGCAGGATAGAAAAATCGGAATTCGTAGGAGGTATCGAAAAATGAATAGGAAAACTTTATTCTGTTTTCTGACAGCTTTGATAATGATTTTTGTTCTTGCCGGCTGTGGTGGAAAGAATAGTGGTGGGAATATTGACAATGTTCAAATTCCTGATTGGAAACCATCGGAAATATATTCAGACAGTGATATTGAGGCGGCTTTCCAAACAGTAAAAGACTATTTCGGCAACGAATTTGACGGCTGCACACTGACAAAACTGTCCTATCCCGGAGATACATACGCCGATGAATTTTATGAATGGGCTGAACAATATGACGCGGATGAAGCAATCGTAATATTATCATCTTTCGATGTAGACTCATCAGGCGGGGATGGTTCGCTTAATCCGGATTCAACATATGATGATTGGAAATGGATTCTAATTAGGAATGACAGTGGGAATTGGGAACATGTTGACCACGGGTATTAAAGCGACAGATTCAAGTTTGTCGGACTCACAACAAATTAATATCAAACTAATACAAGCACTTTAGCCAATCAGACACACTTTTGTAAAAAGGGAGTTAAGAAATAAAAAAGAGCCGTTTTCCGGGTTGCGGAAGACGGCTTTTTTGACAGTTTCTGATTTAGTGATTTAGCTTTCGCTGTATTTCTCTTCGCAGTATTTGCAGCGGTAGATCTCTTTTTTCTCATCGGAGAGGACGAATACATGGGGCAGTCCCTGCTCGATGGAAGTGATGCATCTAGGGTTGCGGCATTTGATGACGTTTTTGATCTGTTTGGGAAGTACCAGTTCCTTCTTCTCTACGATCTCACCGTTTTTGATGACGTTGACAGTGATGTTGTGGTCGATGAATGCCAGTACATCCAGATCCAGCATATCGATGTCACATTCTACTTTCAGAATATCCTTTTTGCCCATTTTTCCGCTACGGGCGTTTTTGATGATAGCAACGGTGCAGTCTAACTTATCCAGCTGAAGGTGCTCATAGATTGAGAGACTTTTTCCGGCTTTGATATGATCGAGGACGAAGCCCTCTTCGATTTTTCCTACATTTAACATAGTAATCTCCATTCTGCAGGCACAGAGTGCTGCGTATGTTAACTTTAATATACGAATTCATAAGATAATTTTGCGGTCAGATACCGGAAAATTATGCCAGACCCAGCAAAGTCAGGATCAGAGCCATACGGACATAGACAGCGAACTGTGCCTGTTTGAAATAGGCGGCTCTGGGATCGTCATCGATCTCCACGGAGATCTCATTGATTCTGGGAAGGGGATGCAGCACCAGCATATCGGGCTTCGCCAGTTCCATTTTTTCAGGGGTCAGTACATAGAAATCTTTCAGGCGGACGTAATCCTCTTCGTTGAAGAAACGTTCCTTCTGCACACGGGTCATGTATAAGAGATCCAACTCCGGCATCACATCTTCGAGACGGATAACTTCCTGGAAAGGAATGCCTTTCTCGCGGAGCATGTCGGTGACATAGTCGGGAATCTTCAGCTCTTCGGGAGAGATGAAGATGAATTTGATGCCTTCGTAGCGCACCAGTGCGTTGATCAGGGAGTGTACGGTACGGCCGAATTTCAGGTCACCGCACAGACCGATGGTAAAATTATTCAGATCGCCGTGGAGGCTGCGGATGGTCTGCAGGTCGGCCAGGGTTTGGGTGGGATGCTGATGTCCACCGTCACCGGCATTGATCACGGGGATCAGGGATTTCTCTGCGGCTACCATGGGAGCGCCTTCCTTGGGATGGCGCATAGCGCAGATGTCCGCATAGCAGGAGATGATGCGGATGGTATCGGATACACTTTCTCCTTTAGAAGCAGAAGAGGAAGCCGCATCGGAGAAGCCGATGACTCTGCCGCCTAAACGGGTCATGGCGGTTTCAAAGCTTAAGCGTGTACGGGTGCTGGGCTCATAGAAGCAGGTGGCGAGGATCTTGCCGTCGCATTTGTGGGCGTATTTGGCGGGATCCTTCTCAATGTCGTCTGCCAGAGCGAACAGCTTGTCCAGTTCCTCAACAGAGAAGTCAAGTGGGTTCATCAAGTGTCTCATTTTTTCATTTCCTCATTTCTGCGCTGCTATTTTCGACACAGTGACTGTACGGAATAGAAGAATCCGTGCTCACTTGTGTATGCGACATCATAAGAATACAGCGCTTTTCTTATGATGCGGGTAGAAACAGGGCCCGCAGGAAGCAGACAGCTCATACCCTGACCAGAAAAAAGTCGAAGAGGAAAAACTCTTCGACTTTAAAATTACTGTTGATAAGATAACAGATCCGTTACGGGTTTCCGTTTGGGAGCAACGGGTGCTTCTGTGGGATAACCGATGGGGATCAGTGCGATCAGGTCCTGATTTTCAGGAATCTCAAGGAGATCAGCAGCTTCCTGCTGATCGAAAATACCCATGATCACGGTGCCAAGGCCCTGCTCGTAAGCAGCCAGACAAAATGCTTCGCTGGCAACACCGGCATCGAACATCTGCCATGCATCGCCTCTTTGGGTAGTGAAGGAGCCGTCTCTCTCGAAACCGCTTCTGCCCTTGATCACGGATACTGCAACGACCATGGGAGCATTCTCCATGATCTTACCATTACCCGGGAAGGAGGAAGTACATGCTGCCAGTTTCGCTTTCTTTTCGCCTTCCACAGCGATATAACGAACGATTTGCGTATGCTTCCAGCTGGGAGCATAAGAAGCTGTCTCTACGATCTGAGCCAGAAGCTCATGAGATACCGGCTGATCCGTATACTGACGGATACTTCTGCGGCCGGTGATACATTCTTTTGCGGTCATTGTTTATCCTCCTGTTTTTTTGCATTTGTAATATAATAGCATTTCTGAAGGGTAGAATCAAGCAGGAAAGAGTGAAAAAATATAGAAAATTTGTGTGGATATGACAGAAAGGTTTTGCATTCCCGGATAGGATATCATATAATGAGGCAAAGAGAACTATATTGATGAAGCCGGTTGTGTAAAAGACGGTTCTACTGTACGTTACAGCGGCTGTGGAATACCGGACCAGGCAATAAAAGGAGGGCACTATGTCAGTAGAATTTGTGGAAAAGAAGCGCTGGTTATTTTTAGGATTACCTTTTACTTTTACCAGGTATGTGATCAAAGAGGATATGATCACTGTGGATACGGGTGTGTTCACCAAGGTGGAGAATGACTGCTATATGTACAAGGTACAGGATGTGGAGCATACGGCAAGTATCTGGGAGAGAATGGTAGGACTTGGCACCATTGTCTGTTATACCGGTGATACCACTCATCCCAAACTGTTGATTGAGCATATCCGCAATTCCAAAGCGATCAAGGAGTTTATTTTGAAGGAGTCGGAAGAAGCCAGATTGAAGCGCAGAACCGTGAACATGCTGGATATCGGTTCCGGAGAGGTCGGGGATATTGACGATTTACAGTAATATTGAGAAACAAGTATACATGTGTAAAGTATACATGTGTATAAGAGACGGGGCCTTCCGGGGCCCTGTTTTTTCGGGAGAAGAGATTTATGGAACTTGATATGACGAAGGGCAGCCCTTCCAAGCTGATTACAAAATTTATCATTCCTATTATCATAGGTAATATTTTCCAACAGTTATACAGTATGGTGGATACCATTATCGTGGGTCGGTTCGTAGGTGTGGATGCATTGGCGGCAGTAGGAGCCACCGGGTCGGTAAGCTTCCTGATCCTGGGATTTACCCAGGGACTGACCACCGGATTTACTGTGCTGACGGCACAACGCTTCGGAGCAGGGGACCGGGAAGGTATGCGTAAAAGTATCGGAAGCGCTGCCATCCTGTCGGTGATCGTGACGATCGTGATGACCGCAGTCAGTATGGCCGGCATGGACAGGCTGCTTCGGGTGATGAATACTCCGGAAGATATTTTTGATATGACGAAGGAATACATTATGATCATCTGTGCGGGAATTGCCTGCAATGTATTGTATAACCTGTTGTCCAGTATCCTGCGTGCCATCGGCAACAGTGTGGTGCCGTTAGTATTGCTGGTGATCGCTTCGGTGACGAATATTGTCTTGGACTATGTACTGATCGTTTACGGTCATATGGGAGTGGGCGGTGCAGCTTATGCTACCATCATTTCGCAGGGATTATCCGGTGTACTGTGTCTGATTTATATTATTAAGAGAGTACCTACACTGCATATCCGTCCGGAGCATTGCAGACTGGAAAGTCAGTGTGTGAAAAATCAGCTGACCGTGGGAATTCCCATGGCACTGCAGTTTTCCATTACTGCTATCGGTACCATTCTGGTACAGGCAGCACTGAATCTGCTGGGTTCTACCGTGGTGGCATCTTATTCGGTGTCCTGCAAGGTGGAACAGCTGGTGACACAGCCCTTTGCTGCAATGGGTGTGACTATGGCAACTTACTGTGCGCAGAACCGCGGCATCAATGATCTGAACCGGATCCGTAAGGGCGTGAAAGCTGCCAATATCATGTCCGGTGTCTATGCGGTGCTTGTCTACGGACTGGTATATATAGCACTTCCTTATATTGTACCGCTGTTCATCTCCGAACAGGTTGAGATGGTATGCGGCTATGCCAGAACGTATATTACGATCTGTGGCATGTTCTTCATTCCGCTGGGAATGATATTTATCTTCCGAAATGCGCTGCAGGGCTGTGGCTTCGGCTTCATGCCCATGATGGGCGGTGTGGTGGAATTGTTGAGCCGTGGTATCGTGGCTTTTGCGGCAGCGCATCTGATGAGTTATGTGGGTGTGTGCTTTGCCAATGCCTCAGCCTGGCTGACCGCAGGTATTTTCCTCTGGATCGCTTATCATTTCCTCATGAAGAAGATGGTGAGGGACAAAAAGGGTCATGAGGAACGGATGCTGGCAGAAGCAATGCAGTAATGCTGTAAAACGGCTCAGGGCAGGATCTTTTCAAAAAACAGTCCTGCCAGGAACCACCAGGGGGCATAGTCCAGCCGGATGATCCGGTGGATGTGGAAACGGCTTTTACCGTAATCCCAGGGGCAGAGACCATGCTTCCACAATAGGCGCCCACTGAGATATTCCACGGTGAAGATCATAGCCATATAGAACAGCCCGCGCCCGGGACGACTGATATTCAGGTGCTCAAAAAGCCGTTTGAAGGGTGCAAGCAGGCAGGCGGAGCCGTAGATAGGGAACATCCACAGGGAAGTATTACCGGTAAGACGCAGATCCCTGCGCCGAAGGGAGTGCAGCGCTGTGAACAGGATCTCCATGCACCAGCCGCACAGTCCGCACAGGAGAAAGCTCCTGCCGAAGGTTTTAAAAGAGTTTGCGATGGATTTTGTCATTTTCATGGACATAGTATATGAAATTTTCAGTGTATGATACGGGAGAGATTGCTATGAACTATCAGGAAGCAATGGAATATATGGAAAAAGTGGGAACCTACGGCATTGTTCCGGGGCTGGACAGCATCAGAGAGCTGTGCAGAAGGCTGGGAGATCCGCAGAACGACCTGAAATTCGTACATATTGCGGGAACCAACGGAAAAGGTTCCACACTTGCCTATATTTCCAATATCTTACAGGCTGCCGGATACCGTGTGGGGAAATATATATCACCTGTTATTATTGATTATTGTGAAAAAATCCAGATCGGAAAGCAGAAGATCACCCATAAGGATCTGTGCGATGGTCTGGAAATCATCCGGGAGCATTGCGAGGCAATGGTGCAGGACGGGTTCCATCATCCCACGCCTTTTGAGATCGAGACGGCGCTGGCTTTTTGGTATTTCCGGGAGAAACAGTGCGATATCGTCGTGCTGGAGACCGGTATGGGCGGCAGGGAGGATGCTACAAATCTGATCACGACCACGCAGGTGGCGGTACTGGCTTCCATCGGTATGGATCATATGAAATTCTTAGGGAACAGTCTGGAGGAGATCGCAGCACATAAGGCCGGAATCTGTAAGCCGGGATGTCAGGTGGTCTCCATGCGGCAAAAGGAAGCGGCACAAAAGATTGTGGAGCAGACGGCGGCAGAGCTTGGCTGCATGCTGACCATCGCAGATGTGGCAAATGCAAAGCATGTGAAATACGGACTGAAAAAGCAGACCTTCGATTATGGAAATTATAAAAAGCTGGAGATCACCCTTGCGGGGAAATTCCAGGTAGCAAATGCTGTGCTGGCGGTAGAAGCGGTGCAGGCTCTGGGAAAATGCGGCTATGAGATCAAAGAGAGCGCTGTCCGGAAGGGCCTGCAGGAGACGACCTGGATCGGACGGCTGCAAATACTGGAAGAACACCCGTTATTTATAGTGGACGGCGCGCATAACGAGGATGCAGCCGCAAAACTTGCGGATTCCATAGAATTCTATTTTACAAACAAAAGAATTATCTATATAATGGGAATGTTAAAGGACAAGGAAGTGGACCGCGTGATCGCGCTGACGGAGAAGTATGCGGATCAGATTCTCACGGTGACACCTCCGGACAATCCCAGAGCCATGCATGCTTATGATCTGGCAACGGAGGTGGCAAAGGTACACCCCAATGTGACGGCGGTGGACAGCCTGGAAGAGGCAGTGGAGCTTAGTCACCTGCTGGCAGGACGGGATGATGTGATATTGTGCTTCGGCTCTCTCTCTTATCTGGGAAGAATCCTGAAGCTCATGGAGAAGAGACAGACAGCAGGGAATAAACGGAAAGCGAAGCGGTGAAAATGGTAGATCAGAAGAAAGTACAGGAAGCAATAAAGCTTTTACTGGAAGGAATCGGGGAAGATACCGATAGAGAAGGACTGAAGGAGACACCGGAGCGGATCGGCAGGATGTATGAAGAGATCTGCGGCGGTATGGATCAGGATGCGGGAGAGCATCTGTCGAAGGTCTTCTCCGTAGACAATAACGAGATGGTACTGGAGAAGGATATTACCTTCTATTCTATGTGCGAGCATCATCTGATGCCTTTTTACGGCAAAGCTCATGTTGCGTATATCCCCGATGGCAAGGTTGTGGGTCTGAGTAAGCTTGCCAGGACTGTGGAGGTATATGCCAGAAGATTACAGATCCAGGAGCGGATGACGGCGCAGATCGCCGATGATATCATGAAATATCTGGCACCTCAGGGAGTTATGGTAATGTTGGAAGCAGAGCATATGTGCATGACCATGCGCGGGATCAAAAAGCCCGGCAGTCAGACCGTTACCATGGTGACAAGGGGAGTCTTTGCGGAGAATAAGGAATTGCAGGACAGATTCTTACAGCTGGTGAACCGATAGAAATTATGAAGACCGGAGGAAGCTGCGGAAAGACCGGATCGAAATGGGGGAACTCCTGTGGACAGAATTGATAAAATATTAAATCATGATTTATTTTTATACCATTTAGGAAAGAACAATGCGGCAGAAGCAGACAGACGCTTCTGCCGTCATAGTATGGTACATTTTCTGGATGTGGCCCGGATCGGGACGATCATAGCTCTGGAGGAAGGACTGGAACTGGACCGGGAGTGGATCTATGCGGCGGCATTGCTCCATGATTGCGGGAAGCATGAACAGTACGAGAACGGCACGCCTCATGAGCAGGCCAGTGCCCGGATCGCACCGGAGATCCTTAAGAACTGTGGATTTGACGATAAAGAAACGGATGTTATTGTAACTGCAATCTCACGGCACAGAGATCCCGAGGCCGCGAAAGAGAAGAACCTAAACGGCGTTCTTTACCGGGCAGACAAGGCAAGTCGTGCTTGCTTCGCCTGCGATGCGGAGAAGGATTGCAACTGGAAAGACGGCAAGAAGAACCTGACGATCAGGTACTGAGTGCAACAGGCTGAACCGAGAAATTCGCAAAGCTGTACCCGGTAGGGGAACATATCCGGACAAAAAATAATACAAACATGAGGGAGAAAACAAATGAAGATTGGCAACAGAGAGTTTCAGACCAAAGGACATACTTATGTAATGGGGATCCTGAATGTGACCCCGGATTCTTTTTCCGACGGAGGAAAGTGGAATGACAGAGACCGGGCATTGAAGCATGTGGAAGAAATGATCGCTGAGGGGATGGATATTGTGGACATCGGCGGAGAGTCCACGCGTCCGTGGGGTTATACCCTGCTATCTGACGAGGAGGAGATTGCCAGAGTCGTACCCATGATCGAGGCGGTGAAGGCAAATTTTGATATTCCCATTTCCCTGGACACCTACAAAAGCGGTGTGGCAGAGGCGGGGATCCGCGCGGGAGCGGATCTCATCAACGATATCTGGGGATTGAAATACGACAGACACATGGCGGAAGTCATTGCAAAGAGCGGCCTGCCCTGCTGTCTGATGCACAATCGCAAAGAGGCGGACTATCAGGATTTCATGCAGGATGTGGCGGCAGATCTGGCAGACACGATCCATCTGGCGGAAGCGGCAGGCATTGCGGATGAGAAGATCATTCTGGATCCCGGCGTGGGGTTCGGCAAGACCTACGAGAACAATCTGGAGATCATCAACTGTCTGGAAGAACTGAATATGTTCGGCTATCCCCTGCTGTTGGGATGCAGCCGCAAGTCGGTCATCGGGCTGACACTGGATCTGCCGGTGACGGAGAGAGTGGAGGGAACGCTGGTGACTACCATGTTCGGCGTCCAGAAGGGATGTATGTTTGTCCGGGTGCATGATGTGAAAGAAAATGTCCGCACCATTAAAATGTGTGAAGCTATTTTAAACAGTGGAAAATAAAAAGCTCTGAAAAGGTATCGGGAAAGGCGGAGTCAGCAAATGAGAAATGAGAATCGGAAAGATCAGATCCGTATCGAAGAACTGGAAGTATATGCGCATCACGGCGTATATCCGGAAGAAAATGAAAAAGGACAGCATTTTTATGTGAATGCCACGTTGTATACGAATACCCGTCCGGCAGGACTGGCGGATGACTTAAGTCTCTCCACCAATTACGGAGAGGTCTGTCAGTTTATCACGGAGTTCATGCAACAGCATACTTTTCAATTGATCGAAACGGTGGCGGAGCGGACTGCTTACGAAGTATTACAGCAGTTTCCACTGGTACAGGGACTGGATCTGGAGATCCGCAAGCCTGAGGCTCCGATTCCGTTACCCTTTGGCAGTGTATCTGTGGCAATTCACAGGGAATGGCATGAAGCCTATATTGCCGTGGGTTCCAATATGGGGGACAGCAGAGAACATATCGCGCGGGCACTGGGCCAGCTTAAGAATAGTAAAGATATCAGAGTAGAAAAGGTATCGGAGCTTTTGGAGACATTGCCATATGGCGGTGTGGAACAGAATAACTTCGTAAACGGAATGTTTGAGATCCGGACGCTGCTTGCACCGGAAGAACTATTACAGGAGCTGCACCGTATTGAGCAGATGGAAGGAAGAGAACGCAAGATCCACTGGGGCCCCCGGACACTGGATCTGGATATTATTTTCTATGATGACTTGATCTACAGCTCCGAGGATTTGGTGATCCCGCATGTAGATATGGAGAACCGTTATTTTGTACTGAAGCCCTTAAGTGAGCTGACACCGAATTTCCGTCATCCCATTACTCACAAGACCGTAGCACAGATGCTGGCGGAGCTTCCCGTGGATCTCACGGAAGGAAGCGAAGCGTAAAGCGGGCACAGAGACCAATGAACAAACCGGTCACCAGACCGCTGAGAAGCAAAAACGGCAGATAGACAAGCACGGCGGGAACGGAAGTCAGCAGAAACGCCACTCCAATCTGCCCCAGATTGTGAAAAACAGCACCTGTCATGCTTGCGAGGAACAGGTAATTCCCATGCAACAGCAGCTTCACAAGCAACATGGAAAACAGGCAGAGTATACCGCCGGACAGGCTGTACAGGAGACTCATGGCCTGCCCGAAGAACATGGTCGCTAAAAGGATCCGCACCAGAAGCACGAAAAAGGCGTCTTTTGCGGAATATTTCCATAGAACAACAAGCGTTATTATATTGGAAAGCCCCAGCTTGATGCCCGGGATCGGGACAATGGGGGGCAGAGCACTTTCCACGGCATACAGCGCCAGTGCAATGGCCGCCAGCAGAGAAAGCGTCGTCAGTTTTCGGGTAGTTACAGGTGGTTTCATTAAAATCTCCGTGTTTTCGTAATTCGTAAGATCTGCGGTGTTTTAGGGCCGTGGGCTTTAATACCGTGGAGGTTTGGCATCAGGTGGTTAGCACCGGATGATTTCGAGTTGTGGATTAGGGCATCGTGTGGTTAGAATCATGCAGGCAAAAACGATATCCCGTCAGTAGGTCACGCCGTCCGGAACCGGTGCAGTGTCATCCGGAACGGAAACCTCTTCTCTGACCCGGATCACCAGCCGATTGGGCAGACAGGTGATGGGGAGCAGGGAGGTGCTGATAAATCCCTGATGCACGCAGATCTGATCCGGACAGGACGCAGAGACGATGGCAATGCTGCCCGGACGGACACAGACGGTATTCGTGGCACCGGCATTCCCGGAGACCTCAAAGGTATATTCGGCGGTCACCGTATCCAGACGGATGGTCTGCAATAATTCGCCGTTCTGATAGAGATCGGCATAGAGAGCCTGACCGTTTTCTACGGAACTGTGCGAGACTACATAGATCCGCACTACGCAAAGGACAGCTATTACAAGCAGAGCGGTGGTAAGGAGAACTGCTTTTTTTCGATCATTCATGGAAAGATTCATAGGAATAAGGAACTCCTTTCTGATGAGAACAGTATAGCAAAAGGAATGAAAAAAATGAAGAAGTATTTGAAAACGCCCCGGGTGTTGCGACGGGCGACGTTGCTGGCAATGCTCCCGGTGTTTTTTCTGGCGGGATGCGGGCAGAAAACGGAATGCGAAAAAAGCATAGATACCGCCATGGGAACCGTGATCTCCCAGACCGTTTATGTTACCGGAAATTCCGTAACCACAACAAATAGTAAAATAAATGAGAAAATAACAGATGTTCTTTTACAAAAACTAAACGATCTGGAACAAAAAGAACTTTCCTGGAGACTGGAAAGTGCGGAAGTGGCGCGGATCAATGCAGCCGCTGGAGAAGGGCAGACCTCCGTATCTCCTGTGATGGCTGAGTGGCTGGGAAGATGCCGGCAGATCTCAGAGGAGAGTGCCGGGGCCTTTGATGTCAGTATCGGCCGGCTCAGCCGTCTGTGGGACATTGATACCTGGGCGGCTGCCGGAGATTCCGGGGATTATGAACTGCCGAGGCAGGAAGAGATCGCGGAGGCTCTTGCCACCACAGGCTGGCAGAAAATTCAGTTGGAACAACAGGCGGACGGGGATTCGGTGAGCATTCCCGCAGAAATGCAGTTGGATCTGGGAGCTATGGGAAAAGGTGTGGCGCTGGATGAGATCCTTAAGATACTGGAAGCGCATCCGGAGGTAAGTGGTGCCGTGATTTCCGTGGGCGGCAGCATCCTGACTTACGGAAGCAAGCCGGAGGGCGGAGCCTGGCAGATCGCAGTGACAGATCCGCTGGATCCTTCGGAAAGTGTGGGCGTGCTGACACTGGACGGAGGGCACTGTGTATCCACATCGGGAGATTATGAACGCTATGTGGAAGTGGATGGTGTCAGATATCATCACATACTGGATCCACGGACCGGATCACCGGCCCACAGTGATGTGGCGGGGGTCACCATCGTGACGAAGGACGGATTCTTAAGTGATGCCCTGTCTACGGCCTGCTTTGTACTGGGACAGGAGGAAGGCCAGAAACTTCTGGAAAAGTATGATGCGGAAGGGTTGTTCATCAACCATGAGGGAACGATCACCATGACAGAGGGCATGCGGCAATATTTTCATTTGTCGAATTCGCAGAAATAGTGTATAGTAAATATGGTTAACCGTAGATAACAGTCAGTGCAGAAAACCTCTGTTGAGAGAGGGATCACAGAGTAAATAATGGAGAAATAAAATGGAAGAGAAGAACAGTTATCTTTCCGCAGATCCGGAAACCATCCGGCAGATCGATGAGAAGATGCCGCCGGAGGAGGAGTTACAGGATCTGGCAGAATTTTTTAAAGTATTTGGAGATGCTACAAGACTGAAGATCTTGTCGGTGCTGCTGTGCTCCGAAATGTGTGTGTATGACATAGCCACTCTGCTTGGTATGTCACAGTCTGCCATTTCCCATCAGTTACGTGTATTGAAGCAGATGGATCTGGTGAAGAACCGCAGAGACGGCAAGACGATCTTTTATGCACTGGCGGATGACCATATCATCACGATTCTGAATCAGGGCCTGAACCATATCGAGGAAGGTTAAAATCAATTTGCAACGGGAACGAAAAAATAAGAGCCGCAGGCGGAATGTCTGCGGCTCTTGCTATGTTATTATTCTGTAACTATTCAGAGCAGTATCGCAAAATCGCATCTTCGATGCTTTCTTTTTGCTCATACAAGCTGCTTCGCCAAAGAAATATTAGCGGATGCTCTTACAAATGCAAGCATTCGACGAACATCCGCTAATATTTCATGGCCCTGAATCGTTACATTATTTTTTCAAAGCATCCAGCGCGGCCTGTCTGGCTGCGTCAAATACGCTGTAGCTCTGACTGCCTAATGGAGAGTGATACCAGGAAGAGTCATCTCCGAACATCTGGAAATAGACATACTGGGATGTCATATTGATGGCGGTATAATTGCCTTCGGCAATGACCCAGGAGTCGCTTCCGTCATCCCGCATGCATTTCAGGCAGGCTTCTTCGCCGTTCACCTGATAGTACACATAACCGTAACCCACATTGAAGCAGTCGATCCGTTCGTTGGTCAGGACTTCGATCTCATTCCGGGACAGGGAGTAACGACACAGGCGGTAATCATTTTCCACATCCATATAGTAGACATAATCTCCCTGTACGATGGGATACCACAGATTGCCGTCCCATACGGTGGAAACTCCGTCCGTTGCGGTATTCATGGCATAGAGATAGTGGTTGTCCTGTGTACCGTTGTAATAAATGGTGCCGTTTACGGCGCTGGCGGGATTGATCTCGAAGTTGGAAAGTTCCGTCTTGTCAGACTTGTCGATCTTCATACGGTAAAATAAAGGCCCGTTATCATCCACGGTCATAATATAGAGGTTGCTTCCCACCAGCTGGGCGGTGGAAATGGGATCTCTGGTAAGTCCTGTGACGTCGCTGCCGTTTAGCTTACAGCGGTTGAAGGAACGCACAGTTCGCAGCGCACCGATCCCGGCATCCCCGGAAGCTCCAGTCTGATAATAGTAGAGGAATTTACCGCCAGCCAGGATATTTTGTACGGAGGCATTCCCCAGTTTTTTGATGTCCTGTTCGGAAGGGTCCATGGAGTACAGGGTGTCGCTGTCATAGACATTGGCAAAATACACTTTTCCATCATACTCGCAGAAGTAGCCGGAATTGTTCAGATTTCCGGCGGTGTTCCCCACGGTCTCCGGGGGATTGTCAGGGATCCGGTCTCCCACGATGGCAAATGCACCGATGATGATCACGAACAGAAGAAAAGGAATCAGAATCAATAAGGCTTTTTTATCTTTCATAAGCAATCCTTCTTTATGTAAAATGAAATGTAAAGTTTTTGTAATATCTAATATTATACCTTGGTTCTTGCTTGCTAACAAGGGAAAAGTGAGATAAAATGTAACTATTCAGAGCCAAAGGGCGAAGTAACCACTATGAGCAAATAACATGCAAGCATGTTATTCAGAAAAGCCTCGCAGAGGCGGTTTTGCGAATGTGGTTCTGAATAGTTACATTTGGAGTCAGCGGATTCCGAATGTTTGAGAATTGCGGGAGCTGCTTTGCAGCGGAGCAATTCGTGGATATCAGTTAAGTTAAGGAGAACAGCATGGATTTATCACAGTTAAGACAACAGATCGACACCATTGACCGGCAGATCGTGGATCTCTATGAGGAGCGCATGGATGTCAGCAGACAGGTGGCGGAATATAAAATAGAGACGGGGAAAAAGGTATTCGACAAGCAGCGTGAACAGGAGAAGATCGCCGGTGTCAAGGCACTGACCCACAACGATTTCAACAGCCACGGCGTGGAAGAACTGTTTGAACAGATCATGTCCATGAGCCGGAAGCTTCAGTACCAGCTGTTAGCCGCCCACGGAAGTGAGGGAAGGCTTCCTTTTATCGGCGTGGAAGAACTGGAAACCGACTGTGCCAGAGTGGTCTATCAGGGTGCGGAAGGTTCCTATTCCCAGGCAGCCATGCGGAAATTTTTTGGCGAGAATGTCAATGCATTCCATGTGGAAACTTTCCGGGATGCCATGAGTGCTATTGATGAAGGCAGTGCGGATTTCGCAGTACTTCCCATTGAGAATTCCACCGCCGGAATCGTGAATGAGATCTATGATCTGCTGGTAGAATTCGAGAATTATATCGTAGGAGAGCAGGTCATTCCCATCGAGCATTGTCTGCTGGCACTGCCCGGGACGAAGATGGAAGAGATCAAAAGAGTCTATTCCCATCCCCAGTCCCTGATGCAGAGCGCCAGATACCTCTCCGAGCATGACTGGCAGCAGATCAGCATGCAGAACAACGCTTTCGCAGCTTTAAAAGTAGCGAAGGAAAAGGATAAAACCCAGGCAGCCATCGCCAGCGAATACGCGGGAGAGACCTACGGACTGGAAATTCTGGAAAAAGGGATCAATGATTCCGACAGCAATTCCACCCGTTTCATCATTGTGACGAACCAGAAGATCTTCCGCAAAAATGCCAACAAGATCAGTCTGTGTCTGGAGATCCCCCACCAGAGCGGATCCCTGTATCACATTCTGTCCCATTTTATCTACAACAATCTGAACATGACCAAGATCGAGAGCCGACCCATTCCCGACCGGAACTGGGAGTATCGTTTCTTCATTGATTTTGAGGGGAATCTTGCGGACAGCGCAGTGAAAAACGCACTGCGGGGACTCAGAGAAGAAGCTCGCAGCATGAAGATACTGGGCAATTATTAAGCATAACAACTATTCAGAAACCCATTCGCAAAACCGCCTCTGCGAGGCTTACTTAAATAACATGCCTGCATGTTATTTGCTCATGTGGTTACTTCGCCCATTGGCTCTGAACAGTTAAAACATAAGACAAGAAGGTTAGACATATGAGAGAAAAAGAACTGATCGTATATCGTGATTTTGAGGATGGAGAACTGCTGTATGACATGGCATTTCTCATGTCCCATTACGATGATGAATATTACAATACGGAGGATATGGCAGCACTGTTTTACGAGTGTATCCATGATCTGATCGACCTGGCAGGCAATTACGGTTTCCACGGGAATCTGTGGCACTGTTACCTGGCAAATCTCCTGGTGAACAACGAGAACAGTTATAGCTGCGGCTGTGAGATCCGCGGAGAGATTGCCGGCTCCATCAACGATGCGGCGCTGCATGATATCCGCATTTTCAAGGAATTCTATGATTTTGATTTTGCTCCCATGATGGAGATACTTAAGGTACCGGAATTTTCCTTAATAGAAAATTATGCCAGCAGCATGCAGGAGAGCAAGGTCTATAATAAACGGATCTGCGCCCGGATCTGTGAACTGGCGGAGAAATTCTGCGCAGACGGAACGGCTGAGGAGATGAAGGCTACACTGACCCAGTTCTATAAAGAATACGGCGTCGGTAAATTCGGTCTGCACAAGTCTTTCCGCATCACCCATGATGAGGAAGGCGTACATATCGTTCCGATTTTAAATATTGCCCATGTGAAGCTGGATGATCTGGTAGGTTACGAGCTTCCCAAGAAAAAACTGGTAGACAATACCGAGGCTTTTGTAAACGGGAAAAAGGCCAACAACTGCCTGCTGTTCGGTGATGCGGGCACCGGTAAATCTTCCAGCATCAAAGCCATTGCCAATGAATATTATGACAGGGGCCTGCGTATTATCGAGGTCTACAAGCATCAGTTCCAAGATCTGAACACGGTCATCAGCCAGATCAAGAACCGCAATTACAAATTTATCATTTATATGGATGATCTGAGCTTCGAAGAGTTCGAGATCGAATACAAATACTTAAAGGCTGTCATCGAGGGTGGTCTGGAGAAAAAGCCGGAGAACGTCCTGATCTATGCTACTTCCAACCGTCGCCATCTCATCCGCGAGAACTACAGTGACAAGGAGGAGACCAGAGAGGATATGCACACCAGCGATACCGTACAGGAGAAGCTGTCGCTGGTATACCGTTTCGGCGTGACCATTTATTTCGGTGCTCCCAACAAAAAGGAATTCCAGAATATCGTGAAGACTCTGGCGGAGCGCTATCATGTGGAGATGCCGGAAGAGGAACTTTTACTGGAAGCCAACAAATGGGAACTGTCCCACGGCGGACTGTCCGGAAGAAGTGCCCAGCAGTTCATTGATTACCTGTTAGGAAAGTGAGGAACTTTATGAGTGTAAAAACCTTCGCAGCCATTGATGTGGGCAGCTTTGAACTCACCATGAAAATATTTGATCTCTTCGGGAAAAATACCATGCGGGAGATCGACTGTATCCGCCAGCGGATCGACCTGGGCTCGGACACCTATGCCCACGGGAAGATTAGCAATGAGAAAATAGATGACCTGTGTCATACTTTGAAAGAATTTGCACAGATCATGGAATCCTACAAGGTGACAGCTTACAAAGCCTACGGTACCAGTGCCATCCGGGAGACGGAAAATACCCTGATCCTACAGGATCAGATTGAACAGCGTACCGGCATCTGGGTGGAGACCTTAAGCAACTCCGAACAGCGTTTCCTGGATTACAAGTCCATTGCCTCCAAGGGAGAGACTTTCCGCAGAATCATTGAAGAAAAGACGGCGATCCTGGACATCGGCGGGGGTAGTATCCAGATTTCCCTGTTCGACAAGGATACACTGGTCTCCACGCAGAACCTGCGGCTGGGGGTACTGCGGCTGCAGGAACTGCTGAATCATCTGAACGCGGGCAGCACTCAGATGGAGCGTCTGGTGGACGAACTGGCTACGGCACAGCTGGATGATTACAAGAAGCTGTATCTCAAGGACCGCGAGATCAAAAATATCATCATCGTGGACGATTACCTGTCTCCCTGGGCGGTGCGCAAGGCTCACGAGCGGGGAGAAGTCAATGCCGTAGTGGATCGCAAGGCATTTTCCCAGCTGATGGAAGCCCTTCGTACCAAAGGCACCACGGAGCTGGCGAAGCGGATGGATATTGCGGAGGAGAAAGTGCCTCTGGTGTACATCAGTGCCATTCTGACCAGACGAATTGCAGAACTCATGGGCGCGGAACTGGTCTGGGCACCGGGAGTAACACTCTGCGACGGCATCGCCTATGAGTATGCGGAGCAGAACAAAATGTTCCGTGGCGAGCATGATTTTGCGGAGGATATTATCGCCTGCGCACTGAATATCAGCAAGCGCTACAATGGCAGCAGTAAGAGAGCGGATACCCTGGAACATATCACTACCACGATTTTTGACAGTATGAAAAAAGTGCATGGCATGGGGCAGAGAGAACGCCTGTATCTGCGGCTGGCCGCTATTTTGCACGACTGTGGAAAATATATCAGCCTGCTCAATGTCGGCGAGGCTTCCTATGACATCATCATGGCAACGGAAATGATCGGATTGTCCCATATGGAGCGGGAAATCGTGGCCAACGTGGTAAGGTTTAACCACAGCGATTTCGTCTATTATGGGCAGGCACAGGAGCGCCCTATGGGACTGGATAAGGCGAGCTACTTAACGGTTGCCAAACTGACTGCCATCTTACGTCTGGCCAACAGCCTTGACCGCAGCCACAAACAGAAAATGAAAGGTGTCAAGGCCGTTTTACAGGAGAATGAACTGATTCTGAAGGTGGACACCCAGGAAGATATTACGCTGGAAAAGGGATTCTTCCAGACCAGCACGGAATTTTTCAAGGAAGTATACAGCATTACCCCGGTGATCCGGCAGAAAAAGAAATTTTAAGGGAGGCAGCAGGGAAAATGGAAATCGATTTTAAAGATCCGAAATATTATACCAACCGGGAACTGAGCTGGGTACTGTTCGACTATAGAGTGTTGAACGAGGCCAGAGACAAGAGCATCCCACTGTTTGAACGGTTGAAATTTTTAAGCATTACAGCATCGAACCTGGATGAATTTTTCATGATCCGGGTGGCATCCTTAAAGGATATGGAAAATGCGGGCTATACCAAAAAGGATATTGCCGGCATGACGCCCACAGAGCAGTTAAAGGCGCTGCATGTAGCAATCCATGAACTGGTGGATCTGCAATATTCCACCTATAACCGTTCCTTACTCCCTCTTCTGGAGAAAAACGGGCTGCATATCATCAGAGAGCATGAGCAGCTGACGGCGGAGGAGGCAACGTATGTGGATCAGTATTTTCAGGAAAATGTGTATCCTGTGCTGACCCCCATGGCCGTGGACTCTTCCAGACCATTCCCTCTGATTCGCAACAAATCTCTGAACATCGGAGCTATGGTGCGGAAGAAAAACAGTGACGAGGAACTGGAATTCGCCACCGTACAGGTGCCCAGTGTCCTGAGCCGTGTGGTACGGATCCCGTCTAAGGGCAAGGCCTGCAAGATCATTCTGTTAGAAGAGATCATTGAGCGGAACATGGATAAGCTGTTCCTGAATTATGATATTGTCTGTGCCCATCCTTTCCGTATCATGCGAAATGCGGATCTGAGCATTGATGAGGATGAGGCGGCAGACCTGTTAAAGGAGATCGAAAAGCAGTTAAAGAAGCGTCAGTGGGGCGAAGCCATCCGCCTGGAAGTGGAAAGCGGCATGGATAAGCGGCTGCTGAAGATCATTAAGAAGGAATTGAACATCGAGCCCGAGAATATTTATGAAATCGACGGACCGTTGGATCTGACTGTATTGATGAAGATCTACGGGCTGGAGGGCTTTGACCATTTAAAGACTCCCAAGTATGAGCCCCAGCAGTCACCGGAGCTTCCCGCAGGCTGCAATATTTTCGAGGAGATCCGTAAGGGAGATATCCTCTTACATCATCCGTTCCAGAGCTTTACGCCGGTGGTGGATTTCATCCGTCAGGCGGCGAGAGATCCGGAAGTACTGGCTATCAAACAGACCTTGTATCGTGTCAGCGGCAATTCTCCCATTATTGCGGCATTGGCTCAGGCCGCCGAGAACGGCAAGCAGGTCACAGTACTGGTGGAACTGAAAGCCCGTTTCGATGAGGAAAATAATATCGTCTGGGCGAGAATGCTGGAAAAAGCAGGCTGTCATGTTATCTACGGACTGGTGGGATTAAAGACTCATTCCAAGATCACACTGGTGGTCCGCAGAGAAGAGGATGGCATCCGCAGATATGTCCATCTGGGTACCGGTAACTATAACGATGCTACGGCGAAGCTGTACACGGATGTGGGTATGCTGACCTGCGCGGAGCGCATCGGCGAGGATGCCACGGCAGTATTCAACATGCTGTCCGGTTATTCTGAGCCACTGTTCTGGAACAAGCTGGCATTGGCACCGTTATGGCTGAAGGATAAGTTCCTGCACCTGATCGAGCGTGAGAAAAATTATGCGCTGGAGGGAAAGAATGCTCATATCATTGCGAAGATGAACTCCCTCTGCGACAAGGATATTATCCGTGCCCTGTATGAAGCAAGTGCGGCCGGCGTGAAGATCGAACTGATCGTCAGAGGTATCTGCTGCCTGAAGGTGGGAATCCCCGGTGTCAGCGAGAATATCAGTGTCCGTTCCATCGTCGGCAATTTCCTGGAGCATAGCCGTATTTTCTATTTTGCAAATGATGATCATTATGAGATCTACTGTGGAAGTGCCGACTGGATGCCCCGTAATCTGGAGCGTCGTGTGGAGATCCTCTTCCCGGTAGATCGCCCGGAGCTGAAGGAAGAGTTATTACATATTCTGAACAGTCAGCTGAAGGATAATGTGAAGGCTTCTATTTTACAGCCGGATGGCAGCTATGAGAAGCAGGACAAGAGAGGAAAGCAGTTGTTCAATTCCCAGGATGCGTTCTGCCTGGAGGCCATTCAAAAAGCAAAGGAGGCTGCGGGAGAATCTGCCATCGAAGGCAGAACTTTTATCCCGGAGACACATCATGAATAAGAAGATTATACTGGCATCCGCCTCCCCCAGGAGGCGGGAGCTTCTGACACAGATCGGACTGGATTTCGATGTTGTGGTCAGCGAGACCGAGGAGAAGATCAACTCCACAGAGCCGGCGAAAGTGGTGGAAGAACTGTCAGCGCAGAAGGCGGAAGCGGTGTGGGAGAAGCTTGCGGTAAGTGGTGTCTTTGATCCGGAACAGAAAAGTGGAGAAACTACTATGACAGACACTCTTGTGCTGGGAGCCGATACCGTGGTCGCCTGCGACGGTAAGATTCTGGGTAAGCCTGCGGATACGGAAGCTGCGGCAGCCATGCTTACTATGCTGCAGGGCAGAGGACATGAGGTATACACAGGCGTGACGATCCTCTATGAGCAAAATGGTGAGAGGAAGACGCTGACTTTTCATGAGAAGACCATAGTGCATTTTTATCCCATGACCGATGCACAGATCCGGGAATATGTGGCTACCGGGGATCCCATGGACAAGGCGGGATCCTACGGCATTCAGGGATTCTGTGCCAGATATATCCGCGGTATCGAGGGAGATTACAATAATGTGGTAGGGCTTCCCGTGGGAAGAGTCTATCAGGAACTGCATGGATTGAGATTAGTGTAGGAGAACAGAATGAAGAAAGCAGCAATTTTTGACCTGGACGGAACCTTATCCGATTCCATTATGAGCATGAAATACAGCGGAGACAAGACCATGGCGGAATTCGGCTATGGACCTTTCTCGGTACAGGATTATAAATATTTTGTGGGAGACGGTGCCGCCAATCTGGTAAAGCGGGCACTGATCAAGGGTGGCGATACGGAACTTACCCATTTTGAAGCAGCCTATGCCAGATACAAGGAGATCTTCCAGGCGAACTGTATGTATCAGGTGAAGCCCTATGAGGGAATTCCGGAACTGCTGGAAGAGTTGAAGAAACGTGGAATGAAGATCGCCGTATTATCCAATAAGCCCCACCATGCCACCGTAGATGTCATTGAGAGTTTATTTGGTAAGGGCTATTTTGATGTAGTGCAGGGACAGGTGGACGGCGTGCCCATCAAACCCGATCCCGCCGGAGTCTTCCGGATCTTAGACCAGTTCGGTCTCACCGCAGACGAAGTGCTCTACATGGGAGACACCGCTACAGACATGAAGACCGGCAAGGCGGCAGGCGCCTTCACTGTAGGAGTCCTCTGGGGCTTCCGCAACCGCAAGGAACTGGAAGAAGGCCACGCCGATGCTATTATCGCCCACCCGTTGGAATTGTTGAAGTATTGCGAATAATTGAAAGTTAGCATAGCTACGAGCCATGCAAAAATAGAGTGGAACACCTCGATGGGCGCTTGCGCACAAGCGAGGCTGGTTCACTCTATTTTTATACGGCGACAGCCGTCTATGAAATAAGATTGACAGCGTTCTTTGCTGACAATCTTATGAATAGGCATGGCTCGTAGCGGAGGGAGCCTTAGACCAGACAAACTCCCGGAGCATGCGATACACATGTCTCGATGTAAGGTCTCCGGATGTGAA
>NZ_QUEC01000020.1:0-79911 GCF_003478095.1 Clostridium sp. AF34-10BH | reverse complement strand
CAGCAGGTCGATAATGCCGTCGAAGGAGATCAGAAACCGCAGCCGGGAGCGGAGCTCGTTTTTATCAGGATATAGATAGTCCGCAGTCCAGATCCGCAGGACATATTCCACACAGAAGATCAGAATAGTGATAACCTCGATCACGTGAAATACCGGAAATAAAAAAGCAAGCTCATCAAAGGTTTGCAGAAAAGTCACCAGAATATTTGCACAGATAACGATAGCAATAAAAATATCAAAGAGCCGGCTCAGACGGTTACTTTTGTCACCGATCTGGATGATGTTAAATACTTTTTTCTTCATGTTGAATCCTCGATGTTTTTTGGAGCAGCGCCAGTGAATGCCTGTGATTCCATCATACGGAGGTGGAAGAGGAAAGTCAAGAAATGCGGTGACAGAATCCGTCAACTTTCTTAAAAACAGTCATATATTATAGTAAATCCAAATACAATGAAAGGATACAAAAATATATGGCTAGATTTACGAACCAGGCACAGCTTCGCTATGGAAATGAGATTACAAACTCCAATATAGCAGTGGGTGAGATCACGGAGGTATTGTCTGCAACCAAGACAGCAGTGCGGGATACCTACGGGCAGAATGAAAATGTGACGTATGTGATCAGCATTGTGAACTCAGGCACTACAGCATTTAACGGAATTACAGTAACGGATAATCTGGGAGAGTATTTGTTTAATACCAGAGAACTGACACCTCTGACGTATATTCCGGGGACCGTAAAATACTATGCAAACGGAATTTTACAGGCAACACCGGCTGTAACGGCAGGCCCTCCTCTGACAATCACGGGAATTACCGTGCCTGCGGGAGGTAATGTGACACTTACCTATGAGGCTGAGGTGAACTCTTATGCGCCGCTGGCAGCAGAGGCTTCCATTACGAATACGGCGACGATTGCCGGGGCAGGGGTCACTCCTGTTACTGTGAACGAGACAGTAAATGCGGTAAGCGGACCGCTTCTTACGATCACAAAGTCCGTCAGTCCCGTACCCGTGACAGAGAATGGAACATTGACGTATACGTTCCTGATACAGAATCTGGGGAATACGGCAGCGGATGCAGCTACCGGTGTCGTGATCACAGATACCTTTAATCCCGTATTGGAGAATCTGACTGTGAATTTTAATGGAACTGCATGGGCAGAGGGAACAAACTATACGTATGATACGACTACCGGATTATTTACCGGAACTGCAGGAGGTATTACGGTACCCGCAGCGACTTACACCCAGGATCCCGTTACAGGAGCGTGGGGGATCAACCCCGGCGTCAGCACGCTGGTGATCTCCGGAACCGTATAAGGGCAGGCGCCGTATAAATCTAAAATAAAAAGTCACTGGAAGTACATAAATGTCCTCCCAGTGACTTTTTATTTTATCCTTGCATGGCTTGTAGCTTAGCCAAAGTATCTCTTTAACAGACCCTCAAATGCCTTGCCATGTCGAGCCTCATCACGAGCCATCTCATGAACGGTGTCATGGATAGCATCCAGGTTCAGAGCCTTGGCTCTCTTAGCCAGATCAAACTTACCTGCGGTAGCACCGTTCTCGGCATCTACTCTCATCTCCAGATTCTTCTTGGTGGAATCGGTTACGACTTCACCTAACAGCTCAGCGAATTTTGCAGCGTGCTCAGCTTCTTCGTAAGCAGCCTTCTCCCAGTACAGACCGATCTCGGGATAACCTTCTCTGTGAGCTACTCTTGCCATTGCCAGATACATACCAACCTCAGAGCATTCGCCCTGGAAGTTCGCACGCAGATCAGCAATGATATCCTCGGGAGCACCCTTTGCTACACCTACTACATGCTCAGCAGCCCAGGTCTTGCCTTCCTCCTGCTTGGTGAACTTGGAAGCGGGAGCGTGACAGATGGGGCACTCTGCGGGAGCCGCATCACCTTCATAAACATAACCACATACCTGACATACATACTTTGCCATAATTTTTTCTCCTTTTCTCTAATGAAATGTTTTGTTTTCAGTTTTCTCTTTTTGCGTGTGCTTTATAAGCACAAATATATTATGGAACGAAGCCAGTTTTCATTCAGAAAACTAGGACTCCGTAGCAACCCTGGTGCAGGCGGGACAAGAGCCGTAGAAATAAGTGACATGTCCCCGGATCCGACCGTCAAATCTCGCTCCGGCGGCCTCCATGATGGAATCAATACTATCCATGTCCAGATCAATAACGCTTCCGCATTCCGTACACACGAAATGATAATGTTCGGAAGTATCGGCATCAAAATGGTCAACACCGTCACCGACCCGGAGTCGTAAGATTTCTCCCATGTCTGACAAAAGTGTCAAATTACGGTAGACGGTACCGAGACTTAAGTTTGGATCCTGCTGCTTCAGATTAGAATAGATCACATCAGCGGTAGGGTGATCCTTGCGTCCCATGAGAAAGGATTTGATCATTTCCCGTTGTCTGCTTCGTTTCAGTGCCATGATAAGCCCCTTTCTCAATAATAGTAATGATTACTGTTTCTTACAAGCTTATTATACATGATGCGAGAATAATGTCAACAGAAAAATGAAAAAATTTTGTTTATATTTTTTTAATGATATTCCTGCTTCCTTTATACACAGAAGGTAGGAATCATGCTATAATGAGCGAAAGCAAAGTATAAAACATAAATTAACATGCGCAGACTTTTGTTACAACGTGTACAGAAGTACACGGCACTAAAGTCACGGAAAGTTTGCAGTTTGCTGAAAGGCAAGAGTAATATGAAATTTAAAACCAGACTTCGTGTAACATTTATAAGTATTATATTACTTCCGCTGTTGTTGACGATCATGGCTTTTGTAATGATTGCCATTTACCTGATGAATTACTCTCAGGGTCTCAGCCTGACGGATATTGATTATTCCATGATGTCGGAGAATTTCAGGGAATTCACCAACACCACGGATCAGGCGTATTATGTGCTGCTGGACCAGGTGAAGGAAGACAGCAGCAGGCTGGAAGATAAAGAATATCTGGATCATATCAATGAGGAGGTATCGCGGAAGTCTACTTACATTATTGTAAGAAAAGGTGATAAGCTGTATTATGCCGGCAATGAAGAAGCCGCACAGCAGATTTTTGAAAAACTGCCTGCCTATGGTGACGAGAATCTGTCGGATGACAGCGGATATTTCTACAATGAACTGGAGAAGTATGTAAAACAGATTGATTTCACCTTCCGGGATGGAACACCGGGCAGCGTATTTATCGTCACGAAGGTCAATTCGCTGATCTCGAGACATCTGCTGATCGATATGTTCGTGGCGATCATTGTGATCCTGATCTTCACCAGCCTGATGCTGACCCAGTGGATCCACAAGGGCGTATTTGAACCTATCAATGAGCTGAATGTGGCAATGCGCAAGATCAAGGAAGGCAACTTTGATTATGTTCTGGAGACGGATGCCAAGGGGGAGATCGGTGATCTCTACCGCAATTACGAGGATATGCGTCTGCGGCTGAAGGAATCCACAGAAGAGAACATTCAGCATGAGAAGCAGAACAAAGAGCTGGTCAGCAATATTTCCCATGATCTGAAGACCCCTATCACAGCCATTAAGGGTTATGTGGAAGGAATCATGGACGGCGTGGCAGACACGCCGGAGAAGATGGACAAATACATCAAGACCATCTACAATAAAGCCATTGATATGGATCGTCTGATCAACGAGCTGACCACTTATTCCGGAATTGATAATAACCGGATCCCGTACAATTTCCACCGGATCAACGTGGCGGATTATTTCGGTGACTGTGTGGAAGAAGTCGGACTGGATCTGGAGCAGCGGGGTATCAAGCTGAACTATTCGAATCTGGTATCTCCTGACACAGTTGTCATCGCGGATCCGGAGCAGATGAAGAAGGTCATCAATAATATTATCAGTAACAGCGTAAAATATATGGACAAGCCTGACGGGCATATTGATATCCGTATTCTTGACGAAGTGGATTCCATCCGGGTAGAGATCGAGGACAACGGCAAGGGAATCGCACAGAAGGATCTGCAGAAGATCTTCGAGAGGTTCTACCGCACGGATGCTTCGCGCAATTCCGCCCAGGGCGGCAGTGGCATCGGATTATCCATTGTTAAAAAAATTGTTGAGGATCATGGCGGTTATGTATGGGCGACAGCCAAAGAAGGGGAAGGAACCTGTATGCATTTTGTATTGAGAAAATATATTGAGCTGCAGCCGGGTGGAACCAAGTAATGAATAAGGGAATGAAACAGAAATGGCATGATAATCGATAATACAAGGACATTCTGTAAATGGAGGATAAATAATGAGTAAGATTTTAATTATTGAAGATGAAGTGGCAATTGCAGATCTTGAGAAGGATTATCTGGAGCTCAGTGATTTCAAGGTCGATATCTGCAATACCGGCGATGAGGGACTGAAGACCGCACTGGCAGGCGATTATGATCTGATCATTCTGGACCTGATGCTGCCCGGCATGGACGGCTTCGAAGTATGTAAGAAGATCCGCGAGGAGAAAAATATTCCCATTCTCATGGTATCTGCGAAGAAGGACGACATTGATAAGATCCGCGGCTTAGGGCTGGGTGCGGATGACTATATGACCAAACCTTTCAGCCCCAGTGAACTGGTAGCCCGTGTGAAGGCGCACATGGCCCGTTATGAGAGACTGGTGGGAACTAACCAGAAGCAGCAGAATGATATCGTGGAGATCCGTGGTATCCGTATTGATAAGACTGCAAGACGTGTCTATGTGGACGGTGTGGAGAAGACGTTTACGACCAAGGAATTCGATCTGCTGACGTTCCTGGCGGAGCATCCGAACCATGTATTTACCAAGGAAGAATTGTTCCGGGAGATCTGGGATATGGATTCCATCGGTGATATCGCTACGGTTACCGTGCATATCAAGAAGATCCGTGAGAAAATTGAAAAAGATACTGCAAAGCCTCAATATATCGAGACCATCTGGGGTGTTGGATATCGTTTTAAGGTATAAGGGAAGAAAAATAAGATCAGAAGAAAACTCCTATGATGGATACAGCAACAAACTGTCTCCAATAGGAGTTTTTTATTTAAAAGTGTGTTATAATCATAGCATTGCGGATTGCACCCGTGAAATTTGATTAGCGATTCCACTGATGAGATAAAGCATCGGCGGAATGGAGTGTGTTATGAACAGTAAAAAAATAATACAGTTGTCTACGACACAGAAGATCATGCTTAGCTTTCTGTGTGCCATATTAGTGGGTAGCTTCCTGCTGGCATTACCCATCAGTTCAGCTACCGGAGAAGCGGTTCCTTATATAGATGCTTTATTTACGGCTACCACATCCATATGTGTGACCGGTCTGGTGACGGTTCCCACATATTCCACCTGGAGCGTCTGGGGACAGATCGTGATCCTGTTTCTGATCCAGTTGGGAGGTCTGGGAGTCATTACGGTCATGTACGGTGTGATGATGGGACTGCACAGACGACTGGGACTGGGTAACCGATGGATGCTGCAGGATGTATTTAATCTGAATAATATCTCCGGAATCGTGAAATTCCTCCGCAAGGTTCTCATAGGTACTCTGGTGGTGGAGGGATGCGGAGCTCTTTTGTACATGACAGTATTTGTGCCGGGATACGGACTCAGAGGCATATGGATTTCGATTTTTAATGCCGTATCTGCCTTCTGCAACGCCGGAATGGATATTATGGCGGAAGACAGTCTGTGCGGCTATGTATTTCAGCCCATGGTCAATCTGGTCACGATGCTGTTGATCATATTGGGAGGTTTGGGCTATATCGTCTGGTGGGATGTACTGCGGGTTCTGAAGAATATCCGGAGCCAGAAGCTGAAATGTTTTCGACTGCTGACACTGCACAGTAAAATAGCACTCACGGTGACAGGAATACTTATTGTAGTGGGAGCGGCGGCATTTTATATTTTTGAATACAATAATCCTCTGACGATGCAGGATTACACGGTGCCGCAACGGATCTGGGCATCCCTGTTCCAGGCAGTAACTACGCGAACCGCAGGTTTTGCCACAATTCCACAAGAGGATCTGACCAATACCTCTGCGATCATTTCGGTGCTTTTGATGCTGATCGGCGGCTCTCCGGTGGGAACCGCAGGAGGAATGAAGACAGTTACGATCGCAGTGCTGCTGGTATCTATGTTTGCCACTATAGGTAATAAGGAGGATGCGGAGCTTTTTGGGAGAAATATTCCGAAGCAGGCGGTGAATAAATCGGTAGCGGTTGTAGGTATGTTTTTTATCATTGCGTCGTTGTCCACAATTCTTTTATCTGCAGTGACAGATGCGGATGTGATAGATATTGTGTATGAAACAGTGAGTGCCACAGCTACTGTGGGATTAAGCAGGAACCTGACTTCCATGCTGAATCTTTGGGGAAAACTGATTATTATCGTGACCATGTATCTGGGAAGAGTCGGTCCCATATCTCTGGTAGTGGCATTCAGCACGCAGAAAAAGAACAAAAATATTGTGAAGAACCCGACAGAAGAGATCAGCGTCGGATAAAGCAGATAGAAGAAACAGGAAGGAAGAGACTATGGGAATCAATCAGACCTATGCAGTATTTGGACTTGGAAGATATGGAAGAAGTGTGGCGAAGGAGTTGGCAGAGAACGGCGCAGAGGTGGTAGCGGTGGACAACAGAGAGGCAGTTGTCAATGCGGCAATTTCAGAGATTCCATACTGTAAATGTGCGGATGTTACAGATTCGGAAGCGTTGAGACAGATCGGTATTGCGAATATTGATGTGGTCATTGTGACCATGGCGAATCATCTGGAAGCCAGTGTTATGGCAACCATGCTGTGTAAAGAACTGGGCGTAAAGACCGTTATCACCAAATGCGCCACTGAGATAAACTGCAAGATCCTTACGAAAGTAGGAGCAGACCGTGTAGTATTCCCCGAGAGTGAGTCAGGGATCCATCTGGCCAAAAATCTGTTAAGCTCCGGTTTCATGGACATTATCGAATTGTCCCAGGATGTGTCTATGGTGGAAATGGAAGTCAAACAGCAGTGGATCGGGAAGAACCTGATCGAGCTGAATCTGCGGAAAAAATATTCCATTAACGTGGTGGCGATCATCGAAGGAAAAAATGTAAATACCAATATCGATCCGGAAGTACCTCTGACACAGGATATGCGGCTGATCGTTATTGCCAACCGGGCAAAATTGAATAAACTGAAATAGAATAGCTTCGAGCTATAAAAAAGTGAAACATCTGACGGTGCACTTGAGCACAAGACAGAATGTTTCACTCTTTTTTTATACGGTGGCAGCCGTCTGAAAAGTTGTAAACGGGTGATCAGTTATCAGCCCGGAAAGTCTTCTCATTAAAGGCACTCTGCTGCTTGGCAACGATAGTGGTACATACGGCATCACCGGTGATATTGACAGCGGTACGCAGCATATCCAGGATACGGTCGATACCCATGATCAGTGCAATGCCTTCGGTAGGCAGTCCCACGGAGGTCAGTACCATGGACAGGGTGACCAGACCGACACTGGGGACACCGGCAGTACCGATGGAAGCGATCGTCGCGGTGGCAATGACAGTAGCAATGGCAGCCGGGGTCAGAGGAATACCATAAGCCTGTGCTATGAAAACAACTGCTACGCCCTGCATGATGGAAGTACCGTCCATGTTAATGGTGGCACCCAGAGGAATCGTAAAGGACGAAATCTGTTTGGAGACACCGATTTTTTTATACAGAGTGTCGATAGACAGAGGGATCGTCGCATTACTGGTGGAAGTGGAGAAGGCAAAGGTCATAACCGGGAAGAACTTTTTAATGAACTTAAAAGGATTCAAGCGGGTGAACACAAACAGCATGACCTGATATACCACGAAACACTGTACTGCCAGCGCCAGAATGACACTTCCCATATATTTCAGCATAGGCACAAAAGCGTCGAAGCCGATGCCTGCGAAGGTCTTCGCAATCAGGCAGAAGACACCGACAGGGGCAGCTTTCATGACTGCAATCGTCATTTCCATCATAATGTCATTGAACTGACTGAAAAAGTTCGCCACAGTGGAGACCCGGTTGCCCATGGCAGCCAGAAGAATGCCAACAAATAAAGCAAAGAAGATGATCGGCAGCATATCTCCGGTGGACAGAGAGGTAAAAATATTTTTCGGAATAATATTCAGCAACGTCTCCGCAAAGTCTACCTGGGTGGTCGCAACTTCGGTGGCATCCTCCGGCAACGCAATATTTAAACCGACGCCGGGATTGATCAGACTGGCAATGCCCAGTGCCACGCAGATCGCCAAAGCAGTGGTGCACAGGTAGAACAGGATCGTTTTCACACCCACAGTTCCCAATGTTTTCGTATCACCGATGGCCATGGCGCCGCAGACCAGGGAGCAGAATACCAGAGGGACCACCAGCATTTGCATCAGGCGGATAAAACCATTTCCCAGTACATAAAGAATACCGTTGATCAGAATCGTATCTCTAAAGTACCCTCCCGGCATATAATAATGGATCAGCACACCACATACCGCACCGGTTAACAGGGCGATAAAGATTTTGGTGGACAGACCGAGTTTTTTCTTTTCTTTTTCGTGTTTTTCCACTATTCCAGTCCTCCGGTTTCTTTCATGTAGCAAGCAAGTGTCTCTCTCCAGCCACTGGGTTCTTCGATGCCGGTGAGACGCAGCATCATATTATCCAGTACGGAATATTTCTCCGGGGTGCCGTCTTTTACTGTAACGGTAAGCCGGTCCTCTTTTCCGGCAAGACGCAGGATCTCTTTCGCAAATTCCAGGCGTGTGCAGGAACCGCCGCTGCATACGGCGTGATAGATACCGTAATGGTCGTTGTCGATGAAGAATTTTACCACCCGGGCAAGCTCTGCGGCGGAGGTAGGTACCGCACGGTCGTTATTTAGCAGTTCCATAGTGGATACCTGGGAGTCCGCGGCAGCTTCCAGTACTTCATTCAAAAAGTCTTTGCCGATGCCATAGATCCAGGAACTGCGGATAATGACATAGCGGGTCATCAGCTGGATGACGAATTTCTCTCCGGCATATTTGGATTTCGCAAACAGTCCCACGGGATTTACATCATCGAACTCATTATAGGGTGTGTCGGATGCGCTGGAAAATACATCATCCGTAGAGATCTGGATGAGTTTTGCCTGAATGCTCTCCGCAGACTGCGCCAGATTCCTCGCACCTACGGCGTTTACCTTGTAAGCCATATCTGTCTCCGACTGCGCTGCACCGGCGAAAGGATGATATCCTGCACAGTTGATGACGACATCGGGACGATTCCGGTGCATGAACAGGGAAACTGCATGTTCATCCGTGATATCCAGCTCGTCCTTATCGGTCTCGTATAATTCATATTCCATCATGTCTAACAACCTGATCAACGCCTGCCCCATGTGACCGAGGGAACCGACGATCCATATTTTTTTCATTGTGATATAACCTCCTGCAATTTGTGTGTAACTGAGAACAGTATAACAAGTATATCATAGGAAAGATTCCCGGGAAAAGAGAAAATTAAAAAGTCAGAGAAACGCAATAAAAATTGATATTAACAGGGAGAAAAGGATTTGCTATACTAACCACAGAGAGCAGAATCCGAAGGAAAAGCTCGGGATATATTTAACAGGCAGAATCTGGAAAGGCAGGGAGTTTATATGGCAGAATTACGTCTGGGTGCATTGGAAGCCGGCGGTACAAAAATGGTCTGCGCTATTGGGGATGAGAATGGTGAAATTTATGAGCAGATATCGATTCCTACAACTATGCCTAAGGAGACGATTCCTAAAATGATCGCTTATTTTAGGGACAAGGGGATTGATGCATTGGGAATTGCCTGTTTCGGGCCCATTGAGCTGGACAGAGATTCCGAAAAATACGGTTATATCACAACCACGCCAAAGCTGGCCTGGAGGGACTGCGATATCGTTGGGCAGATGCAGGAGGCACTACATTGCCCCGTGGGATTCGATACAGATGTGAATGGTTCTGTCCTCGGCGAAGTGACCTTCGGACAGGCACAAGGGAAAAAGTGCGTCATGTATCTGACCATCGGCACCGGTGTCGGCGGTGGTATCTATAGTAATGGCAAACTGCATCACGGAATGCTCCATCCGGAGACCGGACATGTGTTGATCACGAAGCGGACCGCAGATACTTATGCCGGAAGATGTCCTTATCATAAGAATTGTCTGGAAGGTCTGGCGGCAGGTCCTGCCATTGAAGAACGCTGGGGCAGGAAAGCAGTGGATCTGGCAGATTGCCCGGAAGTATGGGAGTTGGAGGCAGATTACATTGCGCAGGCCCTGACCTGCTATGTCATGACGGTATCTCCGGAAATGATCATTTTAGGCGGCGGTGTCATGCACCAGGAGCAGTTGTTCCCGCTGATCCGCAAGAAGCTTAAGGAATACATCAATGGCTATATCGCAACGGATGAACTTGCAGACATGGAGCATTATGTGGTGCCGGCATCTCTTCATGATGATCAGGGCATCATGGGATGCCTGGAGCTGGCAAGAAGAGCTCTTGAAAACGATCACTGATAGGGTAGCTGCTTACGATATTGTAACGGAGACATCTGATATGTCCTGTGAAAGCAGCGGATAAAATGACTTACATTGGGGAAGCCGGACTGCAGGGCAACCTCTGTAACCGGCAGAGAGGTGCTCTCTAACAGATGGCAGGCATGGGTCAGCCTCAGATGCATCAGGTATTGCGTCAGAGTCAGATGAAAGTGCTGCTTAAAATAGCGGGACAAATATTTCTCGGATAAATGAAATTGCTCTGCCAGGGTTTCCAACCGAAGGGGGTCCGTGTAGTTATACTGCAGATAAGTCAGTATTTCACGCTGCATCGGATCGTTCCTTTTGGAGCCCATCGGGTTAATGGTTCCGCAGGAAGCAATTTTTTGGATAAGTGACAACAATAAAATACGTAATCGGAAATACCCACTCAATGTATTTGGAAGCTGTCTGACAGACAGGATCTCACGGATGAGAGAAATGATGTCAGGACAGCTTTTTTCGTGGGAAAGATTATGATGCAAAAGCAATTCATGGTTACGCAGGGGAAGGAGAAACTCCGTTTCCAACAGATCGTCCGTCTGAAAGGAAATAAATTCCAGTGGAAACAACAGGGTATGATAGTCTACGCCCGGAATTGCGGAACCCATAAAATGAAGCTCACCGGGATTCACAAAGAATACGGAGCCGCCGGCCGCTTCGTATTCTTCCCCTTCAATGATGACATTAAGAGAGCCGGAGCGGACATATATGATCTCGACCTCCGGATGCCAGTGGACAGGAATCTGAAAAAAAGCAGGCATATCATGCAGGTGATAACAGCTAAAAGGAAATTCTTTTGTTCCGTGAATGCGTTCTTCTCTTAATTCAGGGTACATAGGCAGGCCTTTCTGTGAAGTGGATCAGAGGATATTATGGTCAGATTACTATAAAAGTAGAAATAAGTCAATTTTCTGTGGTAAAAATGCAAGCTTTAGGAAAGATAAAGTAGTAATATGTAAAAATTAAAGATACTATTCAGAATAGTATTCTGAATGGTTACAAAATGAAAATGCAAATTTATAGGAACCGCAGAAAGGATATAAAACATACGATGGAAGGACAGAATAAGTCATTATTTCAATTATTTGTACCACTGTGTCTGGAGACAATCTTTTACATGTTGTCCGGAATGGTGGATACTTTAATGCTTTCTTCTGTGGGAGATCAGGCAGTCGGAGCAGTCGGAACAGCGAATACTTATATTGGTGTATTTATTATTATGTATTCGGTAGTTTCTATGGGAATGCTGGCTGTGATGACACAGAATATCGGTGCGGGCAGACCGGGGATCGCCTGTCAGGCAAAGACTCTGGGATTATGGTTTAATGGGATCCTGGGTGTTATGATGTCTGTTTTTTTGTTTTTCTGTTCCGATGGGATTCTGTATGTGGTAGGTATTGCGCCGGCATTGAAGGAGCCTGCCGTACAATATCTGCGGATCGTAGGAGGCGGAAGCATACTGAACGCAATGATTCCCATACTGGCAGGATATCTGCGTGCATTTGGATATACGAAACAGCCTCTGATCGCAACTGTGACAGGTAATATTTTGAACTTTATATTAAATGCCGTGTTTCTGTTTCGATTCCACCTCGGCGTGCAGGGGGTTGCATCCGCAACAGTGATCTCCAAAGTAGTGAATCTGATATTGATCGTGATCTTTGTACGGCGGCTGATCCCTGCAAAAAAATATTCGGAGAGGGTAAATTCCGGAGAGATTTTGCGGAAGATCATCCGGATCGGATTACCTTCCGCTTTGGAGAATATTATTTATAATGTAGCGATGACACTGGTGATTCGTTTTCTGAACCAGATGGATACAGAAGGAATCAATGTGGCTGCCCGCTCCTATACGGCACAGATCACGAATTTATCCTTCTGTGTGGGAAGTGCACTTGCCCAGGCGAATGCCATTATGACCGGATGGTACATGGGTGCGGGAAAATATGAAATATGTGATAAGCAGACGAAAAAATCTGCGGCGATCGGAGCGGTACTGGCGATGGGAACAGAATTTCTGTTTGCAGTCAGTGCCCCGGTCCTGATCTCTTTTTTCACGCAGGATAAGAGTATGGTAGAACTAGTGCAGAAGCTGATGTTTATTGATATTGCCCTGGAAGCCGGACGAGTCACAAATCTGGTATACGGGAATGCTCTGAAAACCAGTGGAGATGCTGTATTTCCGGTGATCCTCGGAGCTGTTTTCATGTTTTTGTGTGCAGCGGGAGGAACGTATCTGTTGGGGATACAGCTGCATCTGGCAGTAGTGGGTGCTTATATCGGTCTGACAGCAGATGAATGCTGCCGTGCAGTCGGCATGCTGCTGCGCTGGCGGAGCGGAGCATGGAAGAAAAAAGGATTGATCGAAGATTGATGGAAGTGATCCGGGAGTACTATAAGACGGTATACCGGCTGGCTTTTGCCCAGATGGGCATTCTCTTGCTTTTCGTAGCTTATCATAGCATAGCGCATTTTTTATAATTAAAATATTGACAATATGAAAAAATGTGTTATAGTTCTAAATGCAAATGCAACTCATTTGCATTTAGAACAAATATATGATTAAGTATTCATTTGATAAAGAAAGTATGGAAAGGTAAGAGTTATGTCGGAAGTTATTTTAGATACTTTAATAGATAGTATAAAGCTGGTGCCATTTTTGTTCCTGACCTATCTGGCTATGGAATATCTGGAGCATAAGGCCGGCGAGAAGACCACGCATATGGTGCGTAAGGCAGGTAAAATGGGACCGTTGATCGGTGGTGTGGCAGGTGTGTTGCCTCAGTGTGGATTCTCAGCAGCGGCATCCAACTTATATGCAGGCAGGGTGATCACCCTGGGAACACTGATAGCCATTTATCTGTCCACTTCTGATGAGATGCTGCCGATCCTGATTTCGGAGAAAATGGATATCCGCTTTGTTCTGGGCGTGCTGGGAGCGAAAGCGGCCATTGGTGCGGTAGCCGGATTTGTGATCGATCTGTTGGTCCGGGAGAGGAAGATGCATCCTCATGACCATGTTCACGGGCATGAGGAAAATGATCATGAAGAGGAAGAGCACATTCATGAAATCTGTGAGCATGAGAACTGCCATTGTGAAGAGGATGGCATTTTTCTGTCTGCGGTAAAACATACGCTTCAGATTACCTTTTTCATTATAGTCATTGGATTTGTTCTGAACACAGCACTGCATTTTGTGGGAGAAGATGTTCTGGCCGGCCTGATCCTGAATCGTCCCGTACTGGGACCTGTGCTGGCAGGAGTGGTGGGACTGATTCCCAACTGTGCAGCATCTGTGACCATAACGCAATTGTATATCAGTGGTGTGATCAGCCTTGGAGCCATGATGTCCGGATTGCTGGTGGGCGCGGGAGTAGGACTGCTGGTGTTGTTCCGCGTGAATCCGGATAAAAAGGAAAATCTGAAAATCGTGGGAATTTTATATGTGATTGGCGTTTTAGCAGGAATTGTGATAAACTGGCTGTAGGCACAAGCAGTGCCAAAATTGAGAGCTGACTCTTTGACTGCTTGCAGGCATAAGAGGCAGATCCAATTTTGATAGGGCGACGCCCGTCCAGTGAGGGAACGCAGGGCGTTACCGAGCTGAGCAGCACTGCGGATGCCCCGGATCGCGATATAAAAGGACAGATATCTATGGAAGAACATAAATGTGAACACAATGATATTTCCTACCCTAAGGGATTGAAATGGACCAAACAGAGAAAATGCGTGTATCAGGTGCTGGAGGAAGCGACCGAACCCCTCAGCGCCGTGCAGATTTACAATCGTATTGAGAAAGAACACGAAGGCAGCGATTATGCTGTATCCACAATCTACCGGATCCTGGCAACATTTGAAGAACATGGAATGGTAGAGAAGACAACGTTCATGGGAGACGGTACCGTAGTATACGAACTGAACCGCGGGGAACATACCCATTATGCGGTCTGCCTGGAATGTCATAAGCGGATTCCGCTGCCCAGCTGCCCCTTTGCACATGTGCATTTAGAGCAGGATACCGGAGATTTCACTGTCACCGGACACAAATTAGAGCTTTATGGCTATTGCAAAAAGTGTCAGGAAGCCCGCAAAAATCACTAATTTCACCTATTATATAAAAAAATCGAAAAAAATATTTAATTTTTTTTGAAAAAGTACTTGCATTATTTAAAATCATGTGATAACATATGTCTTGTCGTTGCGGGAGACACAACAACGACAAAGAAAATGCACCGCTAGCTCAGTTGGTAGAGCACCTGACTCTTAATCAGGGTGTCCAGGGTTCGAGCCCCTGGCGGTGCACTCGAGAGAATCGTTTTTGGAGACATAGGAGCTCCGGGGACGGTTCTTTTTTTGCATAGATACCCTGATTAAGGAGATTTCACATGACTGCGATATTTGATACCCATGCGCATTATGACGATGACGCATTTAATGAAGACAGAGAACAGCTTCTGGCGGCGCTGCCGGAGCAGGGGATTGCCCGGGTGGTGGATGTAGGTGCGAGCCTTGCTTCCTGCAGGAAAGTACTGGAGCTGATGGAACGATATGATTATATCTACGGAGCCATCGGTGTGCATCCCAGCGAGACCGCGGAACTGGATGAGGAATCTTATTCCTGGCTGAAGGAACAGTGCCGGAAAAAGAAATGCCTGGCGGTGGGAGAGATCGGACTGGATTATTACTGGCCGGAGCCGGATCACGAGACACAGAAGAAGTGGTTCCTGCGGCAGCTGGATCTGGCGCGAGAGATCCGAAAGCCCGTTATCATTCATTCCCGGGATGCGGCGAAGGATACTGTGGATCTCATGACGGAGGCGCGCGCGGAGGAGATCGGCGGTGTAATTCACTGTTATTCCTATACGAAGGAGACGGCGAAGATTTTCCTGGATATGGGATTCTACTTCGGAATCGGCGGCGTGCTGACTTTTAAAAATGCAAAGAAGCTGAAGGAAGCGGTAGAGTACATTCCCATGGATCGCATTGTATTGGAGACGGATTGCCCGTATCTGGCACCGGAACCGAACCGCGGCAAACGCAACAGTTCCCTGAATATTCCCTATGTGATCGCTGCCATGGCACAGATCAAGGAGATCACAGAGGAAGAAGTGCGCAAGGCGGCATGGGACAATTCCCTGAAATTGTATCGCATGGATAAATAACCGGGTAAAAAGCAATGGAAGCAAGCAAAACAAAACTATTTTCAAAAGATGATCTGAAAAAACTGATTATTCCACTCTTATTTGAACAGGCACTGGCAATCACTGTGGGCATGGCGGATACCGTCATGATCTCTTCGGCGGGCGAGGCGGCGGTCTCCGGCGTATCCCTGATCGACATGTTCAATAACCTGATCATCAGTGTGTTGGCGGCACTGGCTACCGGTGGCGCGGTGGTGACTTCCCAGTTCCTCGGAGCCGGGAAAAAAGAGGACGCCTGCAAATCTGCAAAACAGTTGATCGTGTCCTCCGTATGCATTACCATCGGTATTTCGATTTTGGTCATGGTGTTCTGTAATGGCATCATTTCCCTATTTTTCGGTAAAATTGAAGCGGACGTATTTCATAATGCTGTGATCTATATGATGATCTCTGCACTGTCCTTCCCGTTCCTTGCCCTGTACAATTCCTGTGCGGCGCTGTTCCGCTCCATGGGAAATTCCCAGATCACGCTGAAGGTCTCCGTGGTGGAAAATATCATTAACATCGGCGGTAATGCTTTGGGTGTTTATGTGTTGGGACTGGGCGTGGCCGGTGTGGCGATCCCTTCCCTGATCTCCCGTGGTGTGGCGGGTTTTATCCTGTATCACTTATTGAAAAATCCGTCCAACGAAGTGCATCTGTTAAAAGAAAAATTTCGGATTGACTGGCCTGTGATTCATAAGATCTTTTATATCGGTATTCCCAGTGGTATTGAAAACGGGATTTTCCAGCTGGGACGTGTTATCGTGGTGAGCATTATCGCTGGCTTCGGAACCGTGCAGATCGCTGCCAACGGCGTGGCGAACAGCTTAGACAGCATGGGCTGTATCGTGGGACAGGCTATGAATCTGGCAATGATCACGGTGATCGGGCGCTGCGTCGGTGCCGGTGATTCCGGACAGGTACGGCACTATACGAAAAAATTATTGAAGATTACCTACTTGTGTACCTTTATGGTAAACAGCGTCATCCTGCTGTGTCTGCCCTGGATCCTGAAATGCTACGGATTAAGCACGGAGACCACGCAGTTGTCCTACATTCTGGTCATGATCCACAATGGCATGGCAATGTTTTTGTGGCCAGCATCTTTTGTACTGCCGAACATGCTTCGTGCCTGCAATGACGTGCGCTTTACCATGGTGCTGTCCATATTCTCTATGTTCATGTTCCGCATCGGTTTCAGTTATATCATCGGTGTGAACATGGGCTACGGAGCCATTGGTGTCTGGATCGCCATGGTACTGGACTGGATCTTCCGCGTGATCTGCTTCGTGAGCAGATATTTGTCCGGCCACTGGCTGAAAACGGCCGGGTTAAAGGATAACAGATAGTATAGAGCATGATTTTTGCGCCCGAATAGGTTCACGGATGAACTGTTATGAGGTATAATGTGGGAAAAAGAGAGGAAGGTATGTAATATGCAGGTAGTATTGGAAAATGAAGCTTTAAAGGTAACGATCAACAGCTTTGGCGCAGAACTTGCAAGTATTCGGGGGAAAGAGACAGATACTGAGTATCTGTGGAATGCGGATGCGAAATTCTGGAAGAGAAGTGCACCGGTACTGTTCCCCTTTGTGGGCAGTCTGAAAAATAAGGAATATCATTATGAAGGAAAGACCTATTCCATGGGACAGCACGGTTTTGCCAGAGATATGGAGTTTGCCGTGGATGTACAGACGGCGACGGAAGCATGGTTTTCCCTGAGATCTAATGAAGAAGCCAAAGAGAAGTACCCGTTCGAGTTTATTTTAAAAGTAGGTTATGAATTAGAAGGAAGAAATCTGAAGGTCATCTGGCAGGTGGAAAATCCGGATACAAAAACACTGTACTTTTCCATCGGCGGACATCCCGCATTCATGTGTCCTGTGAATGGAAAAGGAAAGCAGTCGGAATATTATTTTAAGTTTGATGCCGACAAAGATCTGACTTACGGACTGGTGGCGGATGACGGACGAGGACTCATGGGACAGCAAAAGGATGTACTGCCGGTGAAAAACGGCTATGCGCAGATCACAGAGCATCTGTTTGACAGGGATGCTCTGATTGTGGAGAACCACCAGGCTTCCGTAGTGAGCCTGTGTACTCCGGACAAAAAGCCTTACCTTACCGTAAGCTTTGACGCTCCGTTATTCGGGCTGTGGTCTCCCGCAGGCAAGGGAGCACCGTTTATCTGCATCGAGCCCTGGTACGGCAGATGCGACCGGACGACCTTCGACGGCAGCCTGGAACAGCGGGAGTATGGCAATACTCTGCAGGCGGGCGGGGTATTCCGCAGGGAGTACACCATCACCGTAGAATAAATCCAGAAACAGCAGCGATATGTTAGGTATCGCTGCTGTTTTTAAGTGGCTCATCTTATGAATTATTCTTGTTCTTGTAATGGAAATTCGGAATATGCTCCCATCTGTCCCGGAAATAATGGGCGATCAGTTTCGGACGGCGGTCTCGGGTAAAGATGCCTTTCCGGTTGCCGTCTGCGCGCATACAGCCCTGCAGGGTGGCATAATCGGCGAAGTTCCATGCCTGTTCCCCGATAAAAAAGTCTCTTCCGTCGAAGGCCTTGCTGTACATTTTATAAAGTTCTACCTGAAATTCTTCACTCCACATTTCCGGCGCACAGTTATGGAGCCCGGCGAGAGTATCGGCGCCGTATTCGGTCATCATCACGGGTTTTCCGATCTTTTCCCAGAAATCCAGTTCCAGATTCCAGGCGTAGGATGCAGCCTCCAGATCACCGGAGAGATTGTACCATCCGTAATAGCGGTTGAGACAGACTACATCCATGGTTCTGGTCACAATGTCCTTCTCGTAATTATTCTGGCAGCAGACAAAGGTCACGGGGCGGTTCTGAGGATCCAGCCGGTGGGTAAATTCATAGAGAGAATGCCAGTAATCATAGGCGGATTCCGGGAAATGCTCGGTATCCGGTTCGTTTCCCATGGACCACATGACAACGCAGGGATGATTTTTGTCCCGTGCGATCAGATCCCGTAGTACCTGTTCGTGATGCTCTCTTATGGGAAATGTCTTATAAGGATCACAGCTCTCTCCGGCACCGATGCCCACGGCGGGCGTCTCGTCAATAATAACGATACCTTCTCTGTCACAGAGCCGGTAGATCTCCTCCGCGTAAGGGTAATGGCTGGTGCGGAAGGAGTTGGCATGGATCCAGTGTAGAAGATTAATATCCTTTACATCGAGGCAGAGATCCAGTCCTCTTCCGCGGAAAAAGGAATCCTCATGCTTGCTGAAGCCCTTGAAATAAAAAGGCTCCCCGTTGATCAGAAACTGCGTTCCCTTCACCTCTACGGTACGGAAACCGAATTCTTCCGTATAGCAGTCCTCTCCGTAATGAACTTCCGCCTTGTACAGGTAAGGAGTGCCGGGATAAGGCTGCCAGAGATGGACCTGCGGGATCCGAAGCTCTCCCTTTCGGCCGGTGGCTTCTGCTTTGCAGTTGCTTTCTGCGTCTATGATTTTTAAAGTGACAGGAGCGTCACTATCTATCCCATCCGTGAGAATTTCGTAATTTAAGACGCCGGTGTCACCTTCGATAGACGGGACCAGAGCAATGTCTCTGATGTAGGAGGCCGGAGTGCTGTAGATGCGTACCGGACGGTTGATACCTGCAAAATTAAAGAAATCAAAATTCGGCAGATTCTGTTTCTTTCTCCATATTTTTGCGGCTTCCACACTGGGAATGCCGGGATTGTCCGAGCCGAAGAAGGCAATATTACCTTCGTTGCCGATGGGCAGAGTGCTGTGGCTGATCCGGTTGTCCACAGCGACACCGATGGTAAGGTGCCCATCCTCCGGAATCAGATCCGTGATCTCTACTTCAAAGGGGAGAAAACCACCCTTATGTGTCATAATCAGTTTCCCATTGATATAAACTTTTGCAACATGGGTCACGGCATCAAAACGCAGTACCTGACGCTGTCCGTTGCTTCCGCACAAAAGTGCCGGGAGTTCCACGGTTCGCTCGTAATAAGCCCAACCGTAATGATTCCGATAAGACGGATCATCCTTCTGGTCATTATAAGAAGCCGGCACGGCAATCAGGTCCATTTCCTGCGGTCCGCTCCAGAGATCCTCCGGCTCTGTCTCATCTCCTAATTGAAATTGCCATACTCCTCCCAGATCGATCAAGCTGCGGGAACGGTTCATGATTGGATATAACATGGTAGTCCTCCTTTTGCCCTGTGGCCTGTAATTGCGCTTATTATAGGGCAGGACAAAAGGAAAATCCATGTGATTATTTTTAAGAAGTATGTAAATTTTTATGAATCTGGCAAGTCAGTAATTAATGGTGGGTATTCCTGTTTTTTTGCAAGGGCACAAATAGCGCCCCAGCGCCTGGATTTAAAGTAGAAGAGCATGGCAATCATGCCGGTAATAAAGCTGGCGGAAACACTGACCATGGCATATTCGCCATAGCCGGCATACATGATGAGATAAGCGGCAGGGATTCGGACAACCCATAATAGCAGAATATTTACGATAGTGGGATAGCGAATCTCTCCGATACCATTGATAAAGCACATAATGCCATTGAACACGGCGTAGGCCCAGGTGAATGGCAGAACAAGATAAGTATATCGCTGTGCAAAAGCCAACACGGCCGGATCACGGCTGAACAACATCAGCAGAGGATGGCAAAAAGCAGTCACAAGTAATCCCCCTGCAAGGGTGACGATGCCGGAACAGAGCGGTATCTGCCATGCACCGCAGCATAAACGACGGTAGTTCCGGGCACCAAGGTTCTGCCCGGCAAACACAGTAGCCGCAGAAGAATAGGAAGTAATGGCAATATTAGCAATGCCGCTGACTTTACCGGCAACAGAGCATCCGGCTACGAAGGTGGACCCAAGCGTGTTATAAAGTGCCTGAAGCAGCACATGACCGACAGAATAAAGTGAGGTATTCAGTCCGAGCGGCAGGCCGATCTTTAACATTTCATGAAGAATAGGAAGGTCAAAACCATGCGCAAAAACAGGAAAATTCATGGCAGGATAAGTATGACGGATGTAGAAGATGCTGAACATCCAGGACAGAAACAGTGAGGCAGCAGTTGCGATGGCAACACCGGTGACGCCCATTCCCAAACCAGCAGTCAGTACAAGGTCCAGAACAATATTGGTAACGCAGGAAATGCCAAGAAATAACAGCGAGGAAGTACTGTTTCCCAGACCCCGTAAAATGCCTGCGTTAAAGTTATATCCCATATTGCCGAGAATGCCTAACGTTGTGATACGCAAATACACAATGGCATAGGGCATGGCATCGGCAGGCACCTGCATCAGCCTGAGAAGGAACGGTCCGGCAGCTACGCCTAACAACGTAAGCGGCAGACTGGCAGCGTACAGAAAAAACACTGCGGTTTGTGCAAGTTTACGCAGTTGATCGGCATCGGAGGCACCTGCCGCTTGTGAAATCAGGATGGATATTCCGGAACCAATGCCAAGAAAGATACACAAAAGAATCTCCAGTGGCTGGGAACTTGTGGCCACAGCGGCCAAAGCGGATGCATCACAAAAATTACCGATGACCAAAGTATCAACGGTTCCGTATAACTGTTGTAAGATATTTCCGATGCAGATCGGCAATGCAAACTGTGCTGCGCGGCCTAAAATAGAACCTTGTGTCATATCGATTTTACTCATATTCATTGACAATCACCCGCTTTGTGAAAATGGTAAATATTTAAATTGTAGAATGTAAAAATCCATCAGCTGATACTGGCTTGGTTCAGAGTCTATGCCAAAACTGTGTCCGGGGTTTTATGTTGAGAAAGCCTTCGATGCTGCCGGTTATATTCTCCATTGTAATATAATCATAATGTTGTGGAGTATCGGGATGCATCTTGATCCTCTTCCGTATGTAAATTGGAAATTGTCAGTGCATCATATCTCGAAAGCAGAAGCTTCGCATTCGGCGGCAGTACACAGTCTGACAAAAGTACATTTTTGATTTTATGCCCAGGTGCAGTAAAACCATCAATTTCAATGGGGGCAACGGATTCCACTGTGCCGTGCTCCTGTTTTTGTCCGGTCAGATGCAGCCGTTCAAAGCGAAAATCTTCAAAATAAGGCTGCTCTGAAGCAGGAATGCCGTCATCATTGTATGGAACAGAATGAATGAGCAGGCGGGGGAAGGTGCAGTCGCGTACAGTGACATTGCGCACATATCCGCCACGCTTAGGGGTTCCTTTGATTTCAATGCCATTGGAAGAGGCAGCTATATCGCAATCCCAAATTTGCACATCTGCAACACCGCCAGACATTTCACTGCCAATACAGATACCATGACCGCCGTTGCTGTGGCAGTCAAATACGCAGATATGCTTTGTAGGACGATTAATGGCATTACCTTCGGGATTCTTACCGGATTTGATGGCAACGGAGTCATCTTCGGTTTCAAATTCCGTTGCAAATAACGTGCAGTTTGTGGAAGAATCCGGGTCCCAGCCATCGCCGTTCCAAATACCGCCAGAGCGTAGCGTGCAGTGGTCAGTCACAATGTCATCACAGTAGATCATATGGACATTCCATGCTGCGCCGTTTTGTAAAGTCAGCCCTGTAATACGAATACGGGAGCAGTTGCTTAAATTAATAAGTCGTCCGCGGACACGTCCCGGAATGGTACGGTCATTCTCACAGGTGGCAACCAGTGCAGCATTTTGGGCAAGATATTCCCTGAGATTCTCCCGTTCGATATCGATCATGCGCTCAGCCAGAACATGCCCACCGCCACTAATGGTTCCCTTCCCATAAAGCAGGATGTTTTCGCAATTTGCACCTGCGGTATGATCAAGCTGTCCGGCGTTTAAAAGACTGCGGTAACATTCCTGCTCCGTGCCTTCAAAACGGCTCCAGATACGAGGCAGATAATCTGTGGGGTCAGAACTTCCCTGTAAAACAGCGTCTTTCTCCAGACACACGGACATACAACTATGCAGATCAAGAGCTTCGGTCAGATAGATTCCGGCAGGAAAGTATACTTCGTCATTTGGCCCACAGTCTGTAAAAGCCTGTTGGAGCGCAGCAGTATTCAGCGTTTTTCCATCACCCACGGCATTGTAGGGTTCTTCCGTTACATAGATGCGGTGCCGTGCAGGTGAGGTACAGATGCGGATACTGCCGATATTGTAGACAGTAACACAATATTCAGTATTGGGTATCAATTCTGTGAATGTATAATGTGTCCGATTTGTGTGAACAGAATGTCCACCATCGAGAGAAACTTCATACACTGTGTCGGCATTGGCATTTTCCGGCTTATTCCAGAACACAGTTGCGGTGTTTGCAGTACAGCGTGCGGATAGTAAAACGGATTCCATAAAAATCCTCCTTTTCGTTTTTTACTATTTTCATTGTAAAAAAAAGCACTGAGAATGTCTATATCAATTATTTTCATTCATGTTAATAATTCCAGCATTATTTTGATTTGCAATGAAAAAACAGGTATTTTCTTCTGGTATAAGTTACAATATGTAGAAAGATATACGAATGTCAATATATATTTATCGAATATCAATAAAATTATATTGACATTCGTATAATAGAGTGATATGTTAAGGCTACCAAGAAGGAAAGAGGTATTCATTATGGAGAAGAGAGAGTTGTCGGAAAAGGAGCTGCGGGAGAAAAAGTTATCTTTGGCGAAGGGGACAAAGTACCTGCTGGATTTCATGTTCTATGCGGGGATACTGGTGACGATAAGTCTGCCGTTTAGTCTCAAATACATAGGAAAATATCTGGAGGCGGTGGAGGAGCATTACCTTCCGGCAGTGATCATATTCGCCATTCTGGGCGTGCTGGCGTTATTACTGGTCGATGAACTGCGGAAGATGTTTGGCACGGTGCTTGCGGAGAACTGCTTTGTACCGGAAAATGTGGCGAGTCTTAGGAGAATGGGAGACTTAAGTTTTTTCATCGCGGCCATGAGCGCTGTGAGATGTGTGGTGTACCTGACCATTGCCATGCTGGTGATCATTCTGGTATTTATCATTGCAGGCATGTTCAGCAAAGTGCTGGCGATGGTATTTGAAGAAGCCGTGCGCTACAAGGAAGAAAACGACTTAACAATCTAAAAATTCAGTCACGAAGTGATAGAGCGTGTGATACGCGACTATGTAAATGACGCCGGCTGAACGGAAATTCAAAATTAGAAAGGCATCTATTATGGGAATCATTGTAAATCTGGATGTAATGATGGCAAAGCGGAAGATCAGCCTGACAGAACTGGCGAATCAGGTGGATCTGACACAGGCAAATTTATCCATCCTGAAAAATAATAAAGCAAAAGCAATTCGTTTCTCTACACTGGAATCCATCTGCGAGGTGCTGCATTGCCAGCCCGGAGACATTCTGGAGTATGTAGAAGACACAAAAGAAGAGGAAACCAAATAAAACCTGAGAGGGGGAGATCATAATGCAGGAAAATACAGCAGTACAGGAAACAAATTCAATAAATCAGGAACAGATTTCCGGGCAGAATGTAGTCCGGGTAGTGGAAAAAACAGAGACTGTGGAGACAAAGCGCATGAAGGAACATTTTAATTTCTTTGGACCGGTGACGTTTCTCTATGCCGTGTTCTATGCGTTTTGCATGTTTCATAACGGATCGGGAATTACCTTCCCTTTTTTTCTCGCAGGCACTTTACTGTATTTTGTCTTCTCGCTGTCAAAACTAGAGATTACCTTGAAAAAAGGGAGCGCCTTTTATATGGTCAGCATTCTGCTGCTGGGGGTATCCACCTTCTGCACCGACGGATGGGCGATCATAGGTCTGAACAAGCTGGCGGTGTTTCTGTTAGTGATGTGTCTGCTGCTGAATCAATATTTTGATACGAAAAAGTGGAAGCTAGGAAAATATGTGGGAAGCATCTGCCAATTGGTGGTTATGAGCTTCGGGGAACTGGGGAAGCCTTTTTCCGATGGCAAAGCCTATTTTCGTGAAAAAGGAAAAGTAAATAAAAAGGTATGGTACGGGCTGCTGGGAGTAGTGATCGCACTTCCTATTCTACTCATAGCAGCCGGACTGTTAAGTTCTGCCGATGCGGTATTCCGTAAGATGACAATGGATTTTATGAACTGGATCCGTCCGGGCAATGTATTTAACATAGTCATCCGGGTAACGTTTCTGTTCTTTGCCGCCTACGCACTGACTTCCTATCTGTGCAAGAGAAGCATCCCGGAAGAAGTGAAGGATTGCAGAAAGGGTGAGCCGGTACTGGCAATTACGATTATGTCACTGCTGTCACTATTGTATCTGCTGTTTTCCGGTATTCAGATCTTCGGATTGTTCTTGGGGAAAATGCAGCTGCCGGAGGATTATACTTACGCACAGTATGCAAGAGAGGGCTTTTTCCAGCTGCTGGCTGTCAGCATTCTGAATCTGATCCTGGTATTGGTGTGCCTCAGCTTTTTTAGGGAGAGCAAGGTACTGAAAGCGATTATGACGATTATGTCATTATGTACTTTTATCATGATCGCGTCCAGCGTAATGCGAATGATCATTTACATCCGGTATTATTATCTGACTTTCCTGCGGATCTTCGTATTGTGGATGCTGGCAGTATTATTCGTCATGTTTGTCGGAGTACTGATCAACATTTACCGGGAAAGCTTCCCTTTGTTCCGCTATGGTGTGGTGATAGTGACCGTGCTGTATCTGGCATTGTCCTTCAGCCATCCCGACTATATTATAGCCAGAGTGAATATTGCCAATGCACCCGGCGCGGACGGTACAGGCTGGGAAGAATCCGTGGCGCAGGATTACGGAGATGATTTTTTCGCCGGACCGTTTTTCCGGGGATCAGAATATAATGACTACTCTTATCTGAGTGATCTGAGTGCGGATGCGGCACCGGCCATTATTCCTTATATGGAGAGCCTTGGGTATGATTTTGGCGCCTATGAACTGGAGAACCCTACGGATATTATGAGTGAAGATACGCAGGCTCAGTGGTGGGGGAGTTATCAGCCGAAGGGATTCGGATATTATTACCTGAACCATAATAAGAAGCGTCTGGATCAGACATCTCTGCGGACATTTAATATTTCCAGATATATGGCGCGGAAACAGATAGAGGCAAGAATCGATGGAAAATAAAGAAATGAATACGGAAAAAATAAAGTTTTATAAAAAGCATCCGGTGTTGCTTGCATGGCTGATTTCTATATTTATCGGACTGGGCTATGCGCTTTTTACGATCATAGCCTCTGTTATTCATTATGAGCAAAGAGATTATGTGTTGGAAATTATTAAGGCTTTTACGGAAGTATTTACCTGGGCAATTTTAATGGGAGCGGTACTGGTATTTCCTGTGGTGCTGACCATCAGTGAAGTAATCTGCCTGATCGGTGAAGCATGGGAACGTCCGGTGAAAGGAGACTGGCTGTTTGACCAGCACGTATTTTGGCTGGGCGGATTCTATGAACTTTGTTATTTGGGGTTGATTATGGATGTGACATCCGCTGACTGGCAGGCGCAGTTAAGCAATTCCAATAAACATACACCGATTTACAGTGGTTCCATGGTTACTTTTATAGTACTTCTGCTGCTGGCATTTATAGGGTATGAGATCCTGCAGAGCATTCCGCTTCGGAAGCTGCCGCCCCTTGTGACAGTCCTGTCGATTTCCGCAATGTACCTGGGACTGTTAGAGCTGATCCTGTTCACAGTACAGATATTCAAGCCGACGATTTTGCTTGATGGATATTTGTTATTATTTCCACTGTGCTGTGTGCTGCTGGTGGTGCGACTGCTTCTGAAGAAAATACGGGAGTGGAATGCACTGGTGCAGAATGCGGAGGCGGAACACTTTGGGACGGGGAAGATTTATCAGAATCCCATGCTGCGTTGGTGTGACAGCATATTGCGGAAGGCTGCATGGTGGCCGGTGCTGGGACTGGTATTGATGTTCCCACTGTTGGGGATCCTGATCGCAATCCTCATGCTGTTTGGGCAGGCACCGGATTCTGTGATTAAAGCATTCACGGAGACCAGCGACTGGAATCTGTCTCTCAGGCAGGCACCGCAGAATGTCATGTATGATGAACATTATCTCTGCACGGTAGCTGCCGGCGGTCATGAAAAGGTCGTAAAGCCTATCCGCCTGGGGAGGCGGCATGGGCATGAAGTCATTGTGAACCGTCAGTTGTGCATCGCCAATGCTTTTGAACAGGTGTTGGAAGAACGGACTCCCGGCTTCCACCGGGCACTGCGTCATTTTTATGACACTTACGGGTTCCCTGTGGCGAGACTGATCCACAGTAAATACACGGCGGATCTGGTGTATTTTATCATGAAACCTTTAGAATGGATCTTCCTGTGCGTGCTGTACCTGACAGACGCCCATCCCGAGAACCGCATTGCTGTGCAGTACACCGGGAAAACGGCGGCGCAGGTGGAAGAATAGTAAAATATTAACTCCCTTTTCGGAATTGTGTACCCACTGAAAACGAGCCTATAAACATGCATTCACAATGCATAAAAACACGTTCCGGCTATTTCCCACACATTGAAATATACACTTAGATAACATATAATACGAAATATATTTTGGGGAGGATTATGACCATGAAAAAGAAATTATGCAGTATTGTTTGTCTTTGCTACTTTGTTTCAATTATGTTATGTGCATGTGGAAGAAAAGAACAGGGGAATCCTATTAGATTGCCTGCCAGAGAGGATATTGTATCGATTGGTGTCTCTGACGGTGACAAATATGCTATGTCACCTAACACAGAAGGTGAAGCTACGGAGTTTATTGATGAATTTTTATCTATGCTAATGGATATGGAAACAACTAGTCAGCAATCAATCAATGATGCACCGGTTAACAAAGATTCTATTACGATCAATATAAATTGTGATGGGGCGGCAGGAACTACTCTTTTTTACTATGTAGATAAAGGAATCGAATATGTAGAACAGCCATATCAAGGAATTTATAAACCAACGCCTGCTTTAGGTAATTGTATAACTGAAATGCTTGCTTCGGCAGATAATAGACCGCTAATGGTAACATTTCAGGCATCGGTAATTGAAACGAATCATGATTCAATAATAGTAAAACCGGTAGATGGTTCTTTGGAACTTGATTCAGCAGATAAGTTTTATATATCAAACGAAGAGAACCTTGAATTGCAAATTGGAGATTTCGTAGAAATTAGCTATAACGGAGAAATAATGGAATCATATCCTGCGCAATTAGGAGAGGTTTATAAAATTACCGTGATAGAACAGACAGAAGCAAATGCCATGTGGGATAGAATACCTATGGTAAGAATAGATGGTAAATTATACTACGATACAGGGAGAGAAAGCATCATGGATGCACGTTGTGGCACTATGGATGGAGAAATAACATCAACTGTCGATGGAACTGAAATACCAACAGAAGATAATCAGTCTAATTTTGGAAGTGGATTTGGTTATCAGTATGGGGCAGACGATACAATAGAAATTTATATGAATGAAAAGTGGTTCGTCTTTGAATACAGAGAAGAATCTGAATGAGAGAATAAACGATAGATAAGTCAAATTAAATTCAAAAGGCTGTCTCAATAAAGGGATAGCCTTTTTTCAATTCTCAGCCTAAATTTTCTCAATATTCAGTAGGCAAAATCCAAGATACAGTTGCTCAAATTGCTCGAAAAATTAAGAAATGTATGAATATACACTAAAATTGGGGAAATGAACAGCGGGAACACTTTTCCGAAAAGGGAGAATATTAATGGAAAAAGCTCTCCCTTTTGGATATAATAATATTTGAAAGGGAGGCTTTTTTATATGATAAAAGTGAATTGAACTAAATCGGAATTTGAGGGAGGAAACAGTATGAAAAAGATTATTGCAATGGTTCTTTGTCTTGTGTTGGTTTTTTCATTGGCTGGCTGTGGAAATAATGATCAAAGTTCAGATACGCATGATGCGAACTACGAAGAAGGTTATACGGCTGGCTACGAGGCTGGATATAATGATGGGAAGCAGCAAATGACCGACCCCCAAAAGTGCTATGCACAGTTTTCGGGGTCTTTTACAGCTACTGTTGAGCAACTCTTGCCTGATTACTGTGCGCTTCCGGGAAAAACGATTGCCGTAGTTCACTTCTTTCAGGATAAACCATTTTTACTTCGCTTTCGGGAAGATATGACCGGAAAGCTTGTTGAAGGAACGGTTTATGTGTTCGAGTTCAAGACATTTGAAGTTGAACTTCCGGCTGATGAGGAAAATCCAGATATTTCGGATTATATGTACTCAATAGATGTTACTAATTATAGAGTTGCGGAAGATAGCGAACTCGGGTTGGACAGCATAACGCCGACTGTTGAAATAATATCGAAGTAAGTAACCGGATTATTTAATAAGCAATCACCGTGGTAAATTATCATTTATAGGATTGTCTTTTAAGGGGTAATTATACTATTACACTTAAAAGACAATTCTATTTAGATATTAAAATATATTTATTGTCTAATTAGGAATTATAAGTTATACTTTGCGTATAAGTACATTTCACTTATGAAAATTTCTATGTCAGCGAAAGCTGATGTCCCATCCGATTCCCTAAATCATAGAACCAGGAAGAAGGGAAGAGGAAAACCCACACAGAAAGAAAATCAGTTGTATCAGAAAAACAGGTAAGTTATAATGTAGATATGGCGAAATCCTTTTATTTCCGGCGGTATCTATGATTACCTGACACAAAAGGAGGAAACCATTGAATACGGAATTAAAGAGTGCAGTAATGGCAACAGACAGAGACGCCCAATACGATAACAGCGCAAAACGCCTGATAGCACATAAGATCATCCTGGCGCGGATCCTGGTGAAGACCGTGGAGGAATTTAAGGGGATGGATCCGCTCGAGGTAGCAGCACTGATAGAGGGACTTCCTTATATCAGCGCCGTGCCGGTGGAGCCGGGACTGACGAATGCGGTGCATTTTCAGAATGGTCAACGCCTTGTTGGTTTTAATACAGAGAATCAGGAACTGAACGAAGGCCTGGTGCGTTTTGACATTGTATTCTATGTGCGGATGAAGGATGGCCTTTCGCAGATCATTATTAATGTGGAAGCACAAAAGGATGAACCCGGCGAATATGAGATCCTGAACCGGGCAGTCTTCTACGTGAGCAGATTGATTTCTTCCCAGAAAGAACGGGATTTTGAGAATTCGAGCTACGATGACATCAAATGTGTCTATTCCATCTGGATCTGTATGAATATGGAGGAAAACACCATGAGTCATATTCATCTGACCAAAGAAGACCTGATCGGCTCTTATGAATGGAAGGGCAATCTGGATCTGTTGAATATCATTATGATAGGTCTTGCGAAGGAACTGCCGGAGCATGATGAGACCTACGAGCTGCATCGTCTGCTGGGAGCATTATTGTCCAGAGAGCTTACAGTGGACGAGAAGCTGGATATTATTGGAAAGGAATATGATATTCCATTAGAAGAGAATTTCAGAAAGGATATGAGTACTATGTGTAATTTGAGCCAGGGAGTTAAGGAAGAAGGTATCGCAATTGGGCGTGCAGAGGGTGAGGCAGGACTCATTACAAAAATGTATAAAAACGGTCTTTCAATAGAACTGATTGCATCTGCAACAGATAAAACAATAGAAGAGGTAAAGACGATTATTGAGGGAAAAGAAAAATCCCAAGAGGCTTGAGAATTATTACCGGAAAAAACGCGGGGATGTGTAATTCATGTTTATACATTTCTGCGTTTTTTATGAAATGATAATTGAATAATAAATCGGAAGAGTTGCACGTGATGCAACTATGATGCAATGGTATGTTAAATTCTTTACTGTAATGGACGGGGGAAGCGTTCGGTTACAATAAATACATAAGGAGAGATACAAAATGAGGGGCAAATTAATAGTTATCACAGGAGTTATGGCACTGGGGTTGTCTGCCTGCGGAGCACAGGGGAGTGATCCGGTGGGAGGGAGTAGTAGTTCAGAGGTTATCGTATCCGCAGAGGCTGCGGTAACGGAAGAGAGCACTTCAGAGACTGGTGAATCCATGGAAGCGACAGTATCCACGGAGACTGTTTCCGACACTACGGCATCCACGACAGGTCCTTCTTACGAAGATGAGGACGCATGGCTTCCCTGGGAAGATTATGGAGAATGTTCCAACACGGTAAAAGAATTCTACAATGATAATGAAGAAAAGACCTATTATTTCGAAATAGATGAGTTCTATTTTGCTGATGAAAAGTATGCAAAGGTAAATGATTATCTGCAGCAGATGTATGAGAATTACAGAACCCAGTATGAGGAGGAAGGGGAGAATCACACCGGAGCGTATGAGTTAGTGGATGAAACTCTTTCCGAGGGACAGCGGTATGATGACAATTATCTGGTATTCAATGGCATTACTTTAGCGGATGACGAGTATGTCAGCCTGCATTTTAATGACACGGTTTATTATGCAGGAGCAGCGCATCCATTATCCTATTACATACCCGTGACGATCTCCGTTGCCACCGGCGAAGAAGTCACTCCGGAAGAAGTTTTGGGGAAGACCTGGGACGAGATCCGGGCAGCAGGCTCTATTGAAGAAGAAAACGAAGAAAATTTTAATGCCGATTACGGCTTTTACATCACAGAGAAGGAACTGTGCTATCTCTATCGCACGAATTTCTTTGTAGAAGAGATTCGGATTTCTCGGTAAAAGAATCGGATTGAACTGACAGGGCAAAAGAGGTATACTTATTTCCGGAAACGAACGGAGGTACCGGGATGGAAAAGTTTACCCCTTCAGAGCTTTGTGCAGACATTAAGATCTATGATTATAAGCAGAAAGTAAAATATGATGAGAAATCCCTGGTGATTTTTGAGAAAACAGGGAAAATGATAACAGCCGGAAAAGAGTGCGAAGGCATGCTTTACGCTCTTCCGGCTAATTCTATTGGTTTTTCTCCGATCGTATTGGGAAGAGTCAGCGACTATACCTGTGCGGAAAAGATGCTAAAGCAGATGCTGTGCCGGTATCTTGGCAAGGCATCATTTACGGGATACGGAGAAGGGCTTATTTTTATTCACGAGAAGCTGAACGAAGTGGAAATGAAAGCCTATTTCGATCTTCTGTATCAGGCGGGAGCCAAAAATGTGGTCTATGCAGATGAAAGCGTGAAAGGAATCCCGGAGGGAACTCCCTGGGAGGATGTGATCTGGGGAATGAAGAACACTTATAAAAATCTTCGTTTTGCCGTGGAGATTACGAAGGAACAGCCCATGGATTACCTCAGATATTCGCTGGCGCAGTTGGCAGAGAACTGTAAGCGGTGGGGACTGGAAGAGGAAATGTCAAAATTGTATATTTAAGAAAATAGGCTAAGGTTAAATGAATTTATTTATCCTTAGCCTAAATTATTAGCTTTGTTGATAGTAATTATGCCGGTAAAGATGATCGTCTACCTGCTGCGCCAGGTGATTCATTTCTTCTTGTGCATCAGCACCCATGGCAATATTATAAAACGCATAGGAAAACTGCTTACTGAAGAAAGGATATGCGGGGGTCTGCGGTCTGGTAAAAGAGGTATTCCGTAATTGTGAAAATAAAATATTGCTGTTGCCGGAACCAGCCTGAAAGCTGTCCATTACGTCATAAATCTCTTTTAAAACGGGAATACCCGTTAACTGACTGATCTCCAACTGGTTCTGCAGACTGAAAACATAACGGATAAATTCACAACATTCCCTGGGATATTGTGTCTGTCTGGACATGCATAATCCCCAGCTTCCATGGGGAGAAGCTGCTTTTATACCATGGGGAAGAGGGATTATGCCGATATTACTATTCCTTTTCTGCGATTGAAAATAGGCACTGGGCAGGGAAAGACTCATGGCAAAGTTTTCAGGAAAATCGGCACTGAGATTCTCCACGTGGGTATAATGATATTTATGAAATAATTCGCCCAGCCAATTCATAGCAGCGACGGAAGCCGGAGAGTTAATATATCCAGAGGTTGCCGTCAGCGTATCGTTAAAAAAGCTGCCGTTGTTCTGTACGATAAATGGCAATCCGGCGTAGCTGTTCCATTCTCCGGATTTTGGAGAAAGACCGCGTCCGGAGTCCATAAGCAAAGGATAGGGAAAAGAAGTTTTGGTCTGTATTGTATGGCAGACATTCAGAAACTCATCCCAGCTCCAGGCATCTTCCGCAGAAGTCGGAATGCGGATACCAAGGGAATGGAATAACTCCTTGTTATACAGAATACATAAAGTGGATTCCGTATAACCCAGATGATATAGTTTTCCCTGATAGGTTCCCTGTGTCACAATGGGAGACAGAAAAGAGGATAGGAAAGACGAATCCATATATCCATCAAACGGCAGCAGAGAATTCATATATGCCCAATAGGGGACATCAGGACCGTCCAGGGACAGAATATCCGGTGCATTTCCACTGGTAAAGCTTTGCAACAGCGAGTCACGCAGAGGAGCCTTATCGTTGGTGAGAAAAGTCGGTGTTACAAAAAAACCGGAAGATGTCAGATTAAACTGTTCGATCAGAGAGATCCAAAAATGTTTTTCATTATCTTCCATAGGACATAAATAAATAGATAGGTTTATTTTATCTTTGGAGCGGTCTGCTACAAAAGTACCTTTTCCTTGTTGCCGTATAATATATCCTTCAGCTTCCAGACATTTCAGGGCTTGTGTAATAGTGCTTTTACTTACATTTAGAGTACGCATTAATTCATTATCGGAAGGGATGAGATCGCCGGGACGATAATATCCGCTTTCGATTTTCTGGACAAATTCATTTTTTATAAGCATGTATTTTGGTGTTCTGGTGTTCATAAAATCCCCCACATTTTGAAAAGTGATTGACAATATATTTTCGTTATGCTAATATCATAGCATAAGTTATTCGAACAAACAAGATTAAATAAAAAACTCTCTGCAAAAGCAGGGAGTTAAAAAATAAAACAAGTTATTCGAACAACCGAACAACTAAAAGGAGGAGAAGATGAAAAAGACATTTTCAAAAGAGAAATTATTTGACAGAACACCGCGGGTCTTTAAGCGGGATGCAACGGAAGTCCGTTTTCTGCTGGGCGGAATCGGAACAGGTAATTTTTCTGTAAATTCAAGAGGAAAGTTCCTCGACTGGGAAATTTTTAACTGGCCTTCCAAGAATACGAAATTTCCCCTTTCCTTTTTTGCAATTCGTACGGAAAACAAAGAACTGGAAAAACCTATATCGAAAATTCTGGAATCGAGAATGGTTCCGCCATATACCAGCTCACACGGATATCTTCAGGCTGAATTAGTAAATCTGCCAAGAATGGAAGATTCCGAACTGATTTGTGAATATCCTTTTGCAAGGGTGAATTTCAAAGATTCCGAATTGCCCGTAAAAGTATCTATGGAAGCATATACACCGTTTATTCCTTTAAATACAGACGATTCCAGTATTCCCTGTGCAATTATCCGATACACAGTGAAAAATGTTGCAGACTGTCCGACAAAAGTAAGCCTGGTAGGCACACTTCCCAATGCATCCGGTTTTGAGGGATATGATGTTATTGAGAACCTGAAGCTGGCCGACAGCGTAAAAAATGAATATCGGGAATTTGATGATGTGAAGGGATTGTATTATTCACCCGAACATTTGAAAGAGGATCATTTACGGTATGGAAATATGGCGATTCTGACCAGTGGATCCAATGTAACCTATAAAACACAGTGGTTTGACGGCGAATGGGTGGATGGAATACAGGATTTCTGGGATGACTTTACCAGTGATGGACTTTTGGAAAAAGAGACCGTATCTGACAGTGTGGGATGTGAATTTGCACAATTTCATAATTTCAGTTTCCTGAAAAGAAGAGAAAAGATCGGATCCATCGGAGCCTGGGAAGAACTTCAGCCGGGAGAAGAAAGAACCTTCGAATTTGTCATTACATGGTATTTCCCCAACAGGGTAAAGGCATGGATCGAGTTTGATGAGGACTACGAGAAATTCCAACGCGGTGAATACGGAACGGTAAGAAATTACTATGCAACAAAATTCACAGATGCATGGGATGTAGCAAAATATGTATACCATAATAAGGAACGACTGGAATCAGACAGCAGAAAATTTGCCGATGCTATGTTCCATAAGACTACATTACCTTATTATGTGATTGATGCTCTGACTGCAAACATTACGAATCTTCGAAGTAATTTATGTTTCCGGCTGGAAGACGGAACCTTTGCCGGATTTGAAGGAATACGTGACTACATAGGCTGCGGTTACGGTAGTGTGCCTCATGTATGGAATTATGCACAGACGGTTGCTTTTCTGTTCCCGGATCTTGAAAAAACTATGCGTAATGTAGAATTTTTGAGAGAAACAGATGAGACAGGATGCATGTCTACACGAATGTTTTCCGTATTTGATCAGGAACGGTATGCAATGGTTCCGGCCTGTGATGGAGAACTTGGAAGTGTTGTTCGTGTCTACCGGGATTTCAAGAATCTCGGGGATGTGGAATTTTTGAAGACCATTTGGCCCAAAGTAGTGTTGGCAATGGAATATGCCCTGAAACAATGGGATCTGGATGGAGATGATGTACTGGACGGTCAGCAGAATACAACCTATGATATTGAATTTTACGGACCGAATCCCATGACGGACAGTATCTTCCTGGCAGCACTGAAATGCTGTGAAGAGATGGCTGAGATCGTAGGGGATGAAGAACATCATCAGCTATACGCAGATGCTTACGAAAAAGGAGCTGCAAGAGCCGATCAACTGATGTTTGACGGAGAATATTATATTCAGGTACAGAAGGAGATTGATAAATATAAATATCAATTCGGAAAAGGCTGTTTGTCAGATCAGCTTCTCGGACAGTTCCTGGCATATATGGCCGGAATCGGGGAAATTTTACCGAAAGAGCATGTAAAATCTGCTATGGAATCCGTATTCAAGTATAATTATAAAACGGATTTTTATCATACGGACAGTGTGCACAGAGCATATGCAATCAATGAAGAGCATGGAATGGTAGTAGCTACCTGGCCGAAAGGCGGCAGACCTAAATTCCCGTTATCCTATGCCGGAGAGGTGTGGACAGGAGTAGAGTATGAAGTAGCCGTTAATCTGATTTATTCAGGTTGTGTAGAGGAAGGTCTGACGGTGGTAAAGTCAATTCGGGATCGTTATGACGGATACAAGAGGAATCCGTTCAGTGAGATCGAGTCCGGTCATCATTATTGCAGAGCAATGGCAAGCTGGGGAGTGCTGAATGCATTATTGGGACTGCAAAGTGATATGTATCGCGGAACCTTGTCATTCCATCCTGCAATAGAAGGTGAAATGTCCAGTTTCTTCATCTGTGGAAAAGCATGGGGTATCTACAGTCAGAAGGAAGAGAATGGGAAAATGTGCAAACATATTGACATCCTGTATGGGACGTTAGATGATATTCATGTACAAGAATAAGGAGGGTACAATTATGATGAAAAAGTATTGGAGAAAAATGATGGCACTTACTTGTGCGGCCGCTATGCTGTTTACAATGGCTGGATGCGGAAATGCAGAAGGAACTACAGGCGGCGCAGAGACTGCGCAGAGCTCTACGACTGCAGATGGATCCGGAGAGATCACGATCAAGTTTGCAGAGCATGTTGCTGATATTCAGGCACAGGAGCCGCATCTGCAGAAGATTATTACTGCTTTTGAAGAAAGCCATCCGGGGATTAAAATTGATATTACGGGCAAAGAAGTGTCCGAGCATAATACACAGATGACTTTACTGGCAGGAGAAAATAAGCTTCCGGATGTTTTCTGGCTGGAGCAGGCAACCGCAAAGGAGTTTGCACAGAATGGGTATTTATATGATCTGACAGATGCATTGGATCAGTATGGTATCAATGACAGCCTTCTTCCCGGACTGGTGCATTCATGTACCGTTGACGGTAAAGATGTGGGAATGCCCAGTGAAGTTATGATGGTAGGATTTTATTATAACAAAGATCTCTTCCAGCAGGCAGGAATCGAAGAAGTGCCTGTTACCTATGAAGAGTTCCTGGATGCGGTAGATAAGCTGAATGCAGCCGGAATCACACCGCTGACCGTGGGTGCGCAGGATAATTACAGTATCTGGGCATTTGAGACAATGCTGGCAAGATATGGATTTTTTGAAAAGCTTGACGGTCTGAAGGATGGAAGCATTTCCTGGAATAACGAAGACTTTATTCACTATTTTGAAAAAGTAGAAGAAATGCGTGAAAAAGGAACTTTCACAAAGGACATTTCTAATATTGGATATTTTGAAGCAAAAGAGCAGTTCCTGGGTGGAAATGCAGCAATGTTCAATTCCGGAGCATGGGATATCGGTGATTTTGAGGGAAGTGATATGGCTTCTAAAATCGGATTTTTCTGGGGACCTACCTTTTCCGACAGCCAGTATGAGCAGCAGATCGGAATCAAGGCATCCGGCGGTGTTTATGTAGTATCTTCAAAGGCAGCAGAAGAAGATCCTGCGTTGTTAGATGCAATTATGCAGTTCTGGCAGTTCTATTACGGCGAAGAGGGAACCAGGATCATTGCCGAGGATACCGCGGCATTACCGTGCTCTACATATAATGGACAGATTGATGAGAGCCAACATCCTGTACTTTCCACGATGATCACGGCATTAAATGATGACTGGAAAGCAGTAACTGAGCCGTTTAATTCACTTTCGTCCAATGTGGCATATGGATATTTTGATGCTACCTTCGGTGTTATGACCGGCGTTTACACACCGGAACAAGCAGCTGATTATGTAGAAAATTTACAAAGTGCCGAAAGATAAAACCAAAAGAGCGGTATGAAATTAAGTAATACCGCTCTTTTCTATAGAATGGAAAGGGAGAAAGCTATGTATTGGTTGAGTACAAAGAAAGCAAAAATCATTATGCTGCTTCCGACTCTTATGATTTATGCAGTATTTATTATTATTCCTGTGTTTATCGCATGTTATTATAGCTTTACGGACTACAGTGGTCTTGGAAAAGCATCATTTGTGGGAATAAAAAACTATGTTGCTATGTTCCATGATAAGCTATTTCTGATCGCATTGAAAAATACATTTTTAGTATTGTTATTCAGTGTGATATTCCTGATCGTTGGATCTTTTATGGCAGCATTATTGATGAACAAGAATTTTCACGGAAACGCATTTTTTAAAATGGTGATTTTTGCTCCCTATGTAATAGCGCCTATTATCATAGGAATTATCTGGGGATATATCCTGAATCCTAATTATGGGCTGGTAAATAGTGTATTGCACAAAATAGGACTGGATATGCTTGCTATTGAATGGATCGGTGGAACTAAATGGTCTCCATTGTCATTGGCGATCGTATTCACATGGCAGGTACTGGGTTTCCATGGAACTATTTTTTTATCCGGAATCAAAGCAATACCGGGAGATATTTACGAAGCTTGCGATATTGATGGAGCCAATTTGTTACAACGCTTGTTTTATGTGACAATTCCTATGCTGAAAGAGACCTTTATTATTAATATTGTTCTGGTGGTAACAGGCGTATTTAAAATATATGAACTGGTATATCAGATGACAGGCGGAGGACCTGCTCATCAGTCGGAGCTGCTTACCTCATATATGTATTTTACAGTATTTACATCCAGAAGGTATGGATATGGAATGGCAATTGCGGTTGCAATTCTGTTACTTTCAATTCTGGGCTCGTTTTCCTATATTAAGATCACAACGAGGAAGCAAAGGAGTTAAACATGAGAAACAAGAGAATATCGATAAAAAAAGTCATTTTTTACATATGTCTGCTGGGATTGATTATTCTTTTGGTCATGCCCATACTGTGGGCTATGTTGCTTTCATTAAAGACAAATAATGAGATTGTCAACAGTCCGCTTTCTTTGCCGCAGACAATAAGCTTTGAAAATTATCAGCGTGCGATCGATACTATTGATTTTTCCAGAATGTATTTTAACACGATTTTACTGGTAGTAATATCTACTTTTTTCAGTATTTTATTTACTTTTATGAGTTCGTTCGCAATTGCCAGAATGGTTTTTCGAAACCATAAGGCATCGGAAACATTGTATCTGTTCCTGCTGGTCGGGATTGGCATTCCTATTTATGTGCTACTGTTTCCGGTATACCGGATTGATTCATTGATGGGAATCCTTGGAACCCGTTTGGGACTGATCCTGCCGTATGTTGCAGTGAACATCTCGTTCAATACCTTACTGTTTACCGGATTTTTGAGAGATATCCCCGGAGAATTGGAAGAAGCAGCAATTATCGACGGCTGCAATCTTTTTAAGCTGTGTACCAAAGTAGTGATTCCGGTCATGAAACCGACGTTCGTGACGATCATTATTTTTAATGCAGTTTATATTTACAATGAGTTCCCGTTTGCATCAACCTTTATTCAGAATAATGCCTTAAACACCGTGTCGTTAATGACATCTATGTTTAAAGGACAATATTCCATGGATTACAGTGGGATCATTGCAGCGAGTCTGATGATCATGCTTCCTGAATTGGTATTTTATGTCGTTTTGCAGAAGTATATTATAAGTGGTATGACTGCAGGAGCAGTGAAAGGATAAGAAAATGAGAGAAATCGTAAGGCCATCCCTACATTTTACACCACAGAAAGGCTGGATCAATGATCCTAATGGCTTGGTGTTTTTTAAAGGACAATATCATTTATTTTATCAGTATAATCCGTACCATGATAACTGGGACAGTATGCACTGGGGGCATGCGGTAAGCCGGGACCTGATACACTGGGAAGAATTGGAACCGGCACTGGTCCCCGATATGCCATATGATAACGATAAAAACGGCGGATGTTTTTCCGGATCGGTTGTTGTACATGATGATCAGCTATTTTTATTTTATACAGGAAGAACGGAAGATGAAACCGGTATTTTTGAGACGCAAAATCTGGCAGTGTCGAAGGATGGGATACATTTCGTAAAGGCAGAAGAAAACCCGCTGATAAAAGAAGTCCCGGAAAAGGGAGGAAGAGATTTTCGAGATCCCAAGGTGTTTTTTGCACAAGGGAAATGGAGAATGATCTGTGGAGGATCCACCGGAAGAATTGAACATCCGGACAGCTGCGGAAGAATTTATCTGTTCTCTTCTACCGATCTGTACCATTGGGCGTATAGCGGAATTTTGTACGAAGCAGAGCCCGGTGAGGGCAGAATGTTTGAATGTCCGGATGCCTTCTGCCTTGATGATGTCTGGTTTTTGACAACTTCGCCGATGTATGAAAAAGACAGTGTAACGACGCTGTATCTGTCCGGACAGGTGGATTTTGACAAATGTGAATTCCATAAAGAGACAAGAGGAACCTTGGATCTTGGAACTCATTATTATGCAGCACAGACATATCCGTTATTGCATGGGGAAATACGGTCTGTTGCCTGGCTGGGCGGCTGGCTGTGGATGCCTTGGATCCGGGATTTCGGTCCGGAGGAAGATTATCGTGGAATATTGGATGTATCACGAGTGTGGTATTTAGATGATAACAGGCGTTTGTGCGCAAAAGTGGCTGATAAAGTGAAATCTGAGTTGAAGGTCTTCAGCAGAACATTGGAAAAACATTGGACCGGTGAAAACATACCACCGCAAAGTCAGCCGGTTATGGTAGAGCTGAAGGGAAATCTGCCGGGAGATGGAGAGTTATTATGTATTGACCTATATGATGCAGACAGACATACAGTGACAATATGCTTTGATTCTTCAAATAAAGAAATGACCGTGAATTATAACCGGGCAGACAGAGCTTCCAGATATGGTATACGGACTGTGCCCTGTGAAATGATGGAAAAAGAAACAGATATTGATATCCTCATAGACGGAAATACATTTACATTATTGTGGGAGCATGGTTTATATCGCTATACAGGAAAATTATACCCACAAGGAAATATAGGCGTAGATATAAAATATAGGACAAAACGGCATTATGATATTACCTCTCTGGGAGAGATATTGATTGATTTTACCGGGAAAAAAGAGAGTGAAAGACAAACATTGTCTTATACACAAAATCCGGGAGGTGCACCTGCTAATGTTGTGGTTGCGGCACAACGGCTGGGTGCCCAAACAGCATTTATCGGAAAAATAGGAGAAGACTTCCTGGGAGATTTCTTAAAGGAAACCTTGGATAAATGCGGTGTTTCAACCGAAGGATTAATAAGTGATGCAGACTATTTTACAACCCTTGCTTTTGTTAAACTGGCGGATAACGGAGAACGAAATTTTGCGTTTGCCAGAAAACCCGGAGCAGATATCGGACTGAAGGCTGAGGAAGTACGGAAAGATATCATCTGCCAAAGCCGTATTCTTCATGTAGGCTCTTTGTCGTTAACATATGAACTATCCAGAAATGCAGAGTTTATTGCATTAAAAGCTGCGAAAAGTAATGGAACAATTATTTCTTATGATCCGAATTACAGAGCCAGTTTATGGGATTCACAGGAAGAAGCCTGTAAATGGATGAGAAGTATTTTAGAATATGCAGATATCGTTAAAGTATCAGAAGAAGAGATTGAGCTATTAACAGGTTATACGGATGTTCGGAAAGCAGCAGAGACCATAACAGAGTATGGCGCAAAAATAGTACTCATTACTTTAGGAGAAAAAGGATCGTTTGTATATCTGCAGGATCAGCAGGAAGCATATGTTTCAGGTTATTCCAGCAAAGTTGTGGATACCACCGGTGCCGGAGATTCTTTTATGGGAGGCTTTTTATATAAGATTTGTGAATCCGGTAAGCGTATAGAAGAATATTCTTTACAGGAAATGATAGAATGTGTCCGCTTTGGAAATGCGGTGGCTTCCCTATGTGTTGAGAGAGAAGGAGCAATACCTGCGATGCCCGTAATGGAAGAAGTAATTAAAAGGATCAATAGCTAACATAATCCGATCAATGGACAGTAAGAAGGAGCAACTCTGCAGTACCGGGAGATGCTCCTTTTTGATATAATTTATTGTCCAGGATATGCTTGCTTTTTACATAAATCATTGTCATAATAGGTGTGTTATAAATAGATTGGAGAGATATAGAAATGTTACTGGATGTTTTAGGATTACTGTCAGCCTGTTCGTATGCTTTGGACTGTGTGGAGGCAGAACTGGTACATGTGTCTGACAAACATGCGAAGCGTGTGGCATACATGAGTGTCTGCATGGCAGAGCAGCTGGGGATCAGCGATGAGAGCCTGCAGGATCTGGCAGCATGTGCCCTGTTGCATGATAATGCACTGACACAGTATATTCAGGAAGAATTACATAAGGATGTTGCAAATGTTCCGCAAGCTTCTCAGGTAGGAATTCACTGTACCCTGGGTGAAAAAAATATACAGAGACTTCCCTTCCATACGGATGTGAAGAATGTAATTCTGTATCACCATGAAAATGCCAATGGGAGTGGACCGTTTGGAAAAACATGGGAAGAGATTCCGCTTTTTTCCCGCATCATTCATTTAGGCGATCTGTTGGACCGGGCGTACGGTGCAAAGGGCTTCACGGAGGATATTTTCAATAAAGCTTGTGGATATCTTCACAAAAATGAAGGAACCGTTGTGGACAAGGAATGTGTGGATGCTTTCCTGCAGGCATTTCCCCTGCCGCATTTTCTGACACTGGGAGAGGATAGCTTTGAGAAAAATCTGTGGGAGAAAATCCCCCGCATCAAACAGGAGCTAAGCTTCGCACAGATCAAGGAACTGGCCCGTTTTTTTGCACAGATCGTTGATTACAAGTCACCCTTTACCAGCACCCATTCCATTGGTGTGGCGGAGGATGCGGAGCGCCTAAGCCGCTATATGGGCTTTGATGAAGAGACCGTGCAGAAAATGTACCTGGCGGGCGCTTTACATGATATCGGAAAAGTGGCGGTAGGTAATGAGATCCTGGAGAAGCCGGGAAGGCTTACGGAGGACGAATTTGCTGTGATGAAACATCATGCGGCATATACCTATTATATTCTGTCAGGCGTAGATGATTTTGACGAGATCCGCGACTGGGCGGCATTCCACCATGAGCGGCTGGACGGAACCGGATATCCTTTCGGGAAGACCGCCGCAGAGCTGAACACGCAGGAGCGCATGATGGCCTGTATAGACATCTATCAGGCACTGACGGAAAGCCGTCCCTATAAACAGGGCATGCCTCACGAAAAAGCTTGTGAGATCCTGCGGGATATGGCGAATAAGGGCTGGCTGGATGAAACGATTGTGAAACAGGTCGAGGATTGCTTTCGGGGATAAAAGATGTGAGGGCGATTATTGCAGGATTAATATGACGCAGATATAGGGAAGGTATAAAGATATGGACAACTTTATAGAAGCTTTGTATGGACAACCGGAAGGAACTATTCCGGAGGAGTATGATTGGTTTGCTCCGCTGTTGGGTGATTGGGAGTTTGATTATAAAGATAAGTTTATAGATGGTGATCATAACAGGCCACAGCGTCAATTAAAGGGAGAGTGGATCTTTAGGCGGGTATTGAACGGGATAGGCATTGAAGATATGTTCATATGTCCTTCCAGAGCAACGAGGGAGACTTCTCCACAGCCGGATGGTGAGTATGGTGTTGGACTCAGAATATATAATTCAAAGACCCATTGTTATGATATGGTATATGCATGCAAGAGTAAATTTACAAATTTGTGTTTTACCATGGAAAATGGAATATTGACGGGAACTGTTCTGGAAAATCCCAATCGAAAATGGCGATTTGTGGAAAGAAATGAAAATACATTTCATTGGCAGAATATTACCATTCAGGAGAATGGTGACATTACTGTAAATTGTGAGGTTTTCGGGAAAAGAAAAAGCGAGGAAGCGTAAAACATGAACGTTATAGACATTATGAAGCGCCCTGCGGCCTATGCCAGTGGCTATGAAAATATCCCGGGAGAGGAACAGAACCGGGCAAAACAGCTTTGCTGGGAATATAACCGGACAGCTCCGAAGGAACAGCAGAAGCGGCGGGAAATCTTACAGGAGCTTTTGGGAACCTGTCATCCGATGACAGGCATTGAACCGGATTTTCACTGCGATTATGGATTTAATATTCATACCCACGGACTTACAGTCATCAATTATAACTGTGTCATTCTGGATACCTCACCCGTCAATATCGGTGCGGGTGCATTTATCGCGCCCGGCGTCTGTCTGGCCTGCTCCGGACATGCGGTTGACCCGGGACAGCGCAGTCAGGGAATCGGTACTTCTGCACCCATCACGCTGGAAGAAAATGTATGGATCGGAGCAAATGCCACGGTCTGCGGTGGTGTAACCATCGGCGCGGGTTCTGTGATCGGCGCCGGAAGTGTGGTTACCCATGATATTCCGGCGGGAGTGATTGCAGCAGGCGTTCCCTGCCGGGTGATCCGTCCCATTACGGAGAAAGATAAGATCCGGCCGGAGGACATTCTTTTCTAAAAAAGATGACGATAGCCCCACTCTTGTGTTACTATGGTGGAAAATAATACAAAGGAGTGGGGAGAATATGTTTACAAAAAGGAGTTGGGAATCCTTTTATTCCGGTCTCATTATGGTGGGACTGGTATTTATGGTGTTCCCGGTTATTTATTTCTGCGGTGCCACAAAGGAGAAGCAGATCCTGCCGCCGCTTATCATGTTTCTGCTGGGTCTGGTGATCTTTGTGATTAGTGTTCACTTTTCTGTCAAATACCACAAGGAGAAAACGAAATACACCAAGTATAAGATCGACAAGTCTCTGACCTACACATTCACCTTAACTTACGGGGATAAGGTGGAGACCGTCACGGATTTTTCCCAGATCGAATATGCCATCAAGTGGCTGGCGAAATACCGGACGGGCCATGTGGAGATCGCAGTCACGCCTACTATGGGAAGCCTGAAAAAGTTCTACATCTGCTACACCGACAAAGATCCGTACATTCACATGCTGATCGAGCAGGAGAGAGAAGACGGCGTGGGATATTGGGAAGAACGGGGAGATTCTTACAAGATTCCCATTATGACACTCGAGCGGCTCTATGTGAAACATAAGATGATTTCGTTTGATTACCTGAACCGCAGGGAGACTGGTGTGGATGCAAGGGAGGGACTGATCCTATGATGCAGCGCTGGCGGGAAAAACTGAAATATATAGAAGCCGGAATGATCATCAGTGCGTTGATCCTTTTTGTGGCAACGTTGATATTCGGAGACAACCTTACGCTGGAAGTGATCGCGTTTATAGTAGGAACCGTGTTGTTTTCCCGTGTGATCGAGCGTATGGATAAAAAAGAAATCGAGAAAATGAAACGCCAGGAAGAGGAAGAACTGAAAGATATTGTCTGAGAATAAATCCTGTTTCCCAAAGGAAGAATGATTGACACGGAGGTTAGCGAGTGCTAACCTTAGGAAGAGATTTTGAAAACTTTGGGAGTGACAATATATGGATCTGGCATTCTGGCTGGCGATTGCAGCAGCGATCCTGTGCGTTGCTGTCGCCATTTACGGTGAAAGTAAAAAGGATAAAAAATAGGGAAAAGAATGACACTTCAGCAATTAAAGTATGTAATAACGGTAGCAGAGACCGGCACCATCACGGAAGCAGCCAACAGGCTGTATGTTTCACAGCCCAGTTTAACCAACGCGATCCACGAGTTGGAAAAGGAAATGAATATTGTTATTTTCAACCGGACCAACAAGGGGATCACGCTTTCCAAAGAGGGAGATGACTTTTTGGGATATGCGAGACAGGTGCTGGAGCAGGCGGCGATCCTTGAGGATAAATACAAGGGAAATCCCGGGGGCAAAAAACAGTTCTGCGTATCCACCCAGCATTATTCCTTTGCCGTCAACGCATTCGTGGACCTGATCAAACAGTACGGGCAGGAAGAATACGATTTCAGCCTGCGGGAGACACAGACCTATGAGATCATAGAAGATGTGGCGCGTCTGCGCAGCGAGATCGGAATCCTGTTTTTGAATGATTTCAATGAAGCGGTACTCAGCAAGCTGTTGAAATCCCATGATCTGGAATTCCACCAGTTGTTTGTTGCCAGTCCCCATGTATTTATCAGCAGAAAACATCCGCTGGCGGGTAACAGCATAATTACGAACGAAGAACTGGAAGAATACCCGTACCTGTCTTTTGAACAGGGAGAGCACAATTCCTTTTATTTTTCAGAGGAAATCTTCTCTGATTTTGAACGCAGGAAAAATATCCGTGTGCGGGACAGAGCGACACTGTTCAATCTGCTGATCGGCCTGAACGGTTACACCGTGTGCAGCGGCGTGATCGATAAAAAATTAAACGGAAAAGATATTATCGCCGTGCCACTGGCAGATGAGAGTGACATGCGGATCGGTTATATCACACACAGAAAAGGAATGCTCAGCAGACTGGGTACTACCTACCTGGAAGCACTGCAGAAGTATTTAGGATGAATGGGTTGTCCATAGCTTTAAACTATGGACAACCCTTATTTTTACGTATTTTGCGGATTTCATCATTTCTCTTATAATGAGGACAATTCAAAAAACGACAAAGAAATGGAGAGAATGACAATGAGCAATTTACAGACACCTTTTCGCTATGATTTCGTAGGAAGTTTTTTAAGACCGGAGAAGTTGAAGAAAGCAAGAAGACAGTTCAATGAAGGAAAGATCGATGCTGCGGCACTGAAGAAAGTGGAAGATGAAGCCATCACAGAGCTTGTGAGCAAGATCAAAGAGCTGGGCTATCATGTGATCACAGACGGTGAATTCCGCAGAGCCACCTGGCATCTGGATTTCATGTGGGGATTCGACGGCATCGGCCATACCCCTACCAAGACGGGACTTCCGTTCCACGGCGAGGCGGCCATGGTGGATGATACCTATATTGTAGGCAAGATCGGACTGACCGGGGAGCATCCTTTTGTAGATCATTTCCGGTTTGTAAAAGCATTAGAGGATGAAAATACCGTAGCAAAGCAGACCATACCTTCTCCCGCCCAGTTTCTGGCACAGTTTACCATGCCCTTTAACCGAGGCTGCACAGAGAAGCATTATCCGAATGAGCAGGAACTGGTAAATGACATCGTGGCGGCCTACGGAAAAGTGATCGATGATCTCTATGCGGCAGGATGCCGGAACTTACAGCTGGATGACTGCACCTGGGGCATGTTCGCAGACAAGATCGGTCATACCCTGTACGGAACCACCAGAGAGGGAATTGTGGAGTTCCAGAAAGCCCACAAGGATATTAACAATAAGGTGATCGCCAATGCACCGAAGGATATGATCATCAACACCCATGTATGCCGCGGTAATTTCCATTCCACCTACGCAAGCGAGGGTGCCTATGATTCCGTAGCGGATATCCTGTTCGGAGAAGAGGATGTGAATGCCTATTTCCTGGAGTTTGATGATGAGAGATCCGGCGGTTTCGCACCTTTGGCCAAGGTATCCGGGGAGAAAAAGGTCGTTCTGGGACTGATCACTACCAAGTCTCCCGTACTGGAGGACAAACAGCTTGTCATTGACAGAATCCATGATGCGGCAAAATACATTCCACTGGAAAGATTATACTTAAGCCCCCAGTGCGGATTTGCTTCCTGCGAGATCGGCAACAAGCTGACCGAGGAAGAACAGTGGGCAAAACTCCGACTTGTGAAAGAGGTGGCGGAGGAAGTCTGGGGAAAATAAATAAACGTGGTTCCGGCGATTACCAGAGAGGTGGTCGCCGGAATTTTAATTATATTCAATTGTCTCATTTTTCTGGATAGGCTATAATATACCTATGGTTATCCCTGTTTAACATTTTCTAAATGGGGATTTTTGAAATATTTTGAATATGAAAAATAATACGGAGGAAGCAGAAACATGAATAAACAAACAGCCCATTACCATCTTCCCGGTCTGTTTGAATTCTATGAATTATACAGAATGTTCCTGCCGTTGTTTCGGAAGCATCGGGAATATTTTTACGACTGGTGCGACATCGGTTCCATCTACGGAGCCCCGCCGGACTGCATCTGGGGAGGCGGCCGGGTCTCACTGGAGGATCACGACGCAGGAGAAGTGCTGGCACTGTTACAGGAATACGGGATCTCAGCCCGTCTGACCTTCAGCAATTCAAAGCTTATCGAAGAACATCTTTCCGACAGAAAATGCAATGAACTCTGTGCCCTGTTTGCGGAAAATACAGAGCCGGAAAACGGCGTGATCGTCTATTCGGAACTGCTGTTACAGTATTTGAAAAGTCATTATCCGCAACTTTATCTGATATCCTCCACCACAAAAGTACTGACGGATTTTGAAGCATTAAAAAAGGAAACAGACAGAGAAGATTTTCGCTACGTCGTACCGGATTTCCGCCTGAACAAGGCTTATGAAAAATTAAATACGCTGACAGAATCACAGAAAGACAAAGTGGAGTTTTTGTGCAATGAGTGCTGCTATTTTGGCTGCAAGGACAGGAAGGAATGCTACGAAGCCGTCAGCCACAGGAATCTGGGAGAGGAGCCGGATTTTAGTTGTACCTCACCGGGGGCGGAGGAGGGCTATCGTTTCTCCAAAGTTATGAAAAATCCCGGATTTATCAGTGTGGGAGATATTCAGAAGATCTACTTGCCCATGGGATTTTCCAATTATAAGATCGAGGGCCGGGGACTGGGCAGTGCACTGGTTCTGGAATTTTTACTGTATTATATGACGAAACCGGAGTACCAGCTGCAGGTCAGAGAAGAAATCTATCTGGACAATATGCTGGATCTGTTTTAATAAATGAAATCAAAAGATGAGGAATGCTGTCATGGAATACGAAACCAATGAACCAAAGCATATCAAGGTAAGAGGTGCAAAGGTTCATAACCTGAAAAATATCGATGTGGATGTTCCCTTACACAAAATCGTGGGGATCGCCGGAGTATCCGGATCGGGAAAATCCTCACTGGCGCTGGGCGTCCTCTATGCGGAGGGCTCCAGACGTTATCTGGAATCTCTGTCCACCTACACCAGAAGACGTATGACCGGCGCGGCGAAAGCCCAGGTGGATGAAGTCCTCTATGTTCCGGCAGCGCTGGCATTGCATCAGCGTCCCGGCATCCCGGGGATCCGCAGTACCTTCGGAACCGGCACGGAACTTTTGAACAGTCTGCGTCTGATGTATTCCCGTCTGGCTTCCCATCGCTGCCCCAACGGACATTATGTGCCGCCGACCCTGAAAGTAGCGGCGGAGCAGGAGATCCTGTGTCCCGAATGCGGAGCAAAGGTGCATGCTCCCAGTGCAGAAGAACTGGCATTCAATTCCCAGGGAGCCTGTCCGAAGTGCGGTGGTACGGGAAGTGTGCGGACCGTGGATCTGGATTCTCTGGTGCCGGATGATTCCCTAAGCATTGATGAGGGAGCGGTAGCACCCTGGAACAGCCTCATGTGGTCATTGATGACGGATGTCTGCCGGGAAATGGGAGTGCGGACAGATGTACCCTTCCGGGAACTGACAGACCGGGAAAAAGAGATCGTTTATCACGGACCCGCGGAGAAGAAACATATTTTCTATAAGGCGAAGAAGACCAATCAGGCGGGAGAACTGGACTTTACGTATTTTAATGCGGTATACACGGTAGAGAATGCTCTGGCAAAGGTAAAAGATGAAAAGGGCATGAAACGTGTGGAAAAATTCTTAAAGGAGGATATCTGCCCAGAATGCGGCGGCAGCAGACTTTCGGAAGCTGCCAGAGCACCGAGACTTAGGGGGATAGGGCTGGCACAGGCCTGCCAGATGCCCCTGAAAGAATTGGTGGACTGGGTAGCGGGAGTGCCGGATTCTCTGCCGGAAGAGATGCGCCCCATGGCGGAATCCATCTGTGAATCTTTCCAGACTGTGGCGAAAAGGCTGATGGATCTGGGACTTTCTTATTTGTCTCTGGACCGTGCGGCAGCCTCCCTGTCCACCGGGGAAAGACAGCGGATGCAGCTGGCCCGGGCGGTGCGAAACCGTACCACCGGGGTACTCTATGTGCTGGACGAGCCCTCCATCGGTCTGCATCCTTCGAATATCGTGGGACTGAATGCCGTGATGCATGATCTAATTGCTGATGGCAATTCCATCATTTTGGTAGATCATGATACCCAGATATTATCCGAAGCGGACTGGCTGATCGAGATGGGACCGGAAGCCGGTGCCGGAGGCGGTTATGTGATCACACAGGGCGGTATTCCACAGGTGATCGCACAGAAAGAGTCCATGATCGGGCCGTTTCTGGCCGGAACAGCGAATATGCGAATTCGCAAACCCATCGCCCGGGAGGACATATTTGCACCGGGAAAGCTTCATCTGTCTACGGATGCGATTCACACGGTAAAATCTCTGGAGATCGACATTCCCAAAGGACGGCTCACGGTAGTCACTGGTGTCTCAGGATCCGGGAAGACCACCATGGTACTGGAAAGCCTGATCCCCGGACTGGAAGCGAAATTAAACGGCGAACATTTGCCCGACCATGTAAAAAGTATCACCGCAGAGGGCATCGCCCATGTAAAACTGATCGATGCATCCCCCATCGGCATCAATGTGCGGTCCACGGTAGCCACTTATGCCAATGTGCATGACGAACTGCGGAAGATCTATGCCAAGACTGCAGATGCAAAAAACAGGAAATACAAGGCGGGAGATTTTTCTTATAATACCGGAAAATTAAGATGCCCGGTCTGCGACGGCACCGGACAGATCAGTCTGGACGTGCAGTTCCTGCCGGATGTGGATGTGCCCTGCCCGGAGTGCGGTGGTTCCCGCTATGCCAGAGAAGCATGGGACATCTGCTATGAGAACAAACGGGGGAAACGTTATTCTCTGCCGCAGATGATGGAGATGGATGTAACGACGGCATTGCAGGCGACAGAGGATTGGAAAGTCGTACATCAGCGGCTGGAAGTCCTGAAAAATCTGGGACTGGGATATTTAACATTAGGCGAAGAGACACCAAGCCTCTCCGGTGGAGAGGCCCAGCGGCTGAAGCTGGCCAGTGAAATGGGCAGAGGACAATCAGATTCCGTATTTGTATTCGACGAACCGACGATCGGACTGCATCCGTTAGATGTACAGACCCTGTTGCAGGTATTTCAGACGCTGGTAGACAATGGGGCAACGGTACTTGTCATTGAACATGATCTGGATGTGATCCGCAATGCCGATTACATCATTGATATGGGACCCGGTGGCGGAGAAGACGGCGGCAGAGTCGTTGCTGTGGGAACTCTGGAGCAGATCAAGGCAGATGCCGACAGCATTACGGGAAAATATCTGTAAAAAATCAAAAACCCGGATACGGCAGAGGCATCCGCTCACCGTACCCGGGTTTTAAAAAACTGATTTTTACAGAATCACCTGCTCCAGCTTCTCACGGAAGTCTGCTTCGGACATGGCGCCGACGAAGTTGGCCACGGGTTGTCCGTCTCTGAAGATCACAAAATTCGGAATGCTTGCCACGCGGTACTTCTGGGCGATGGTCATGTTCTCATCCACATTGATCTTGCCGACCTTTACTTTTCCCTCGTAAGCTTCTGCCAGCTTTGCCACGGTAGGAGCCATCATCTTGCAGGGATTGCACCAGTCTGCGTAGAAATCTACCAGAACGGGCAGAGGGGAGTTCAGAACTTCTTCCTCAAAATTAGCAACGGTAAACGTATATTCCATAAGTATCCTTCCTTTCTGTTATCTGTTGTTGATAGTATCTCAAAAATAAGATTCTATATTCGGGGCCTTATCTGTAAATAATATATTTGCAGATGGGATTGCCAACGGAGGAAAACTTTTCCTCGTATTCGGTCATGACGTTCCCCTCCATCAGCGCGGCATCGTTATGCAGATCGTAGGTGATCACCTGCGCTTTCCATCCGGCGGGCTCCAGTTCCTCTACTGCAAAATCAAACAACGGGCGGTTGTCTGTCTTGAATTCCAGCGTACCCTCTTTTTTCAGGATCACATCATAGCGGGCCAGAAACTGTCTCGAAGGAAGTCTTCTCTTCGCATGACGGTCCTTGGGCCAGGGATCGGAGAAATTCAGATAAATGCGGTCCACTTCACCTTTTCCGAACACCTTATCGATGTCTTCTGCATCCATACGGATGAATTTCAGGTTGGGAAGCTCGTCCTCTTCCATTTTCTGGATCGCGCGGAGCAATACGCTGGAATATTTTTCAATTCCCACATAATTGATCTGCGGATTCTGCTTTGCAAGGGTATGTAGGAAACGTCCTTTTCCCATACCGATCTCAATATGGATCGGATGATCGTTTCCGAAAATCTCATGCCAGGTTCCGGGGCATGCTTCCAGGGTATCTTCCGGTACGACATAGGGACTTTCCGCAATAACTTCCCGGGAACCGGTAATATTTCGTAACCTCATGGTAATCTCAGCCTTTCTTATAGTAATCTGTATTGTCAATGTACTTTATCTGAGAAAGCTTGTCAAGTCACAGGCCGGGGGATTATACTGGCAGTAGGAGGAGAAAATTTATGAAATGGATGATTGCATCAGATATTCACGGATCGGCATATTACTGTCGAAAACTGTTGGAAGCATATACGGAGGAAGGGGCCGACAGGCTGCTTTTACTGGGGGATATTTTATACCACGGCCCCAGAAATGATCTGCCCAGAGATTATGCGCCCAAGGAAGTGATCGCCTTATTGAACGAGCGGAAAAATGATATCTACTGTGTACGCGGTAATTGCGATACGGAGGTGGATCAGATGGTGCTGGAATTTCCGGTGCTGAGTGATTATTGTGTACTTGCGGAAGGGACGCAGGCAATCTATGCCACCCATGGACATATCTATAATGAGCAGAAACTGCCGCCATTGCATTCCGGAGATATTTTACTGCACGGTCATACTCATGTGCCGAAATGCGTTGTTCATGAGACAGAGCAGTATATCTGCATGAATCCGGGGTCCGTGTCGATTCCCAAGGAAGAAAGCTGGCACGGATACATGATCTGGGAAGGCAAAAATTTTGTGTGGAAAGACTTCGGCGGACAGGAACATTTACGGTATTCCGTATAGAGAATGACAGCGTTCGCAGAAGGTCTTAAAAAGAATTAAAAAATAGAGATAAGACTTTGGTTTTTAGGTAAAATGGTGTATGATAAAGAATGCGCATTATCATACACCATTTTATTTTGAAGATATCAGGAAGGATTTATACATGCAGTTTTTCAGGCATTTTTCATATAGAAGTTTTTTAACCAGGGCAGTGATGGGAATCAGCGCTCTCTGCCTTTTTGCATCTCAGGGGCTTAGTGTCTCTGCTGCAACGATCAAAGAAGAGAACATCGCCCGCAATCAGGCACTGGCCATTCAGTCCAATGAAGTGGCAAGCTGGCCTACGGGACCGGTAATCAGCGCAGAATCCGCCATTTTGATGGATGCGGATACCGGAGCGATCCTTTATGCCAAAAATATCCATCAGCAGGAATACCCTGCCAGTACCACCAAAATTCTGACAACATTGATCGCATCCGAGCGCTGCAGCATGGATGAGATCGTGGATTTCTCCTATGATGCGGTACACGATATTGATCCCGGAAGCAACCATATCGCTATTGACCCCGGCGAGCAGCTGACCATGGAGGAATGTCTGAATGCCATTCTGATCCGCTCCGCCAATGAAGTTTCTTTCGCGGTAGCAGAGCATATTTCCGGAACGACCTGGCAGGACTTTGCACCGATCATGAATGAAAGAGCCAAGGAACTGGGGTGTGTTGATTCCAATTTCGTCAATCCCAACGGACTTCCCAATGAGGATCATTACACCAGTGCCTATGACCTGGCGATGATCGGAAGAGCTTTTTTTGCCAACGAAGCGCTGTGTAAAATGACAATGACACATATGCTGCACATTTTGCCGTCGGAACGCCAGCCGGATGATATTATGGAAGTCAACAAGATGGAACTGATCCCCGGCGGTAAATATGCATATCCGTATCTGGTAGGCTGTAAGACCGGTTACACCGATGTTGCCCGCAGTACACTGGTGTCCTGTGCGGAAAAAGACGGCATGAAGCTGATCTGTGTGGTCATGAAAGACGAAAATCCGAATTACTATGAAGATACAATCGCTCTGTTTGATTATGGTTTCAGCAATTTTCAGAGAGTGAACATTTCTCAGACAGAGACCAAGTATAATATCGAGAATGCAGGATCTTTTTACAGTGGGAATGATATTTTCGGCAACTCCAAACCGATTCTGGAACTGAACCAGACGGACAGCATCACTTTGCCGAATACCATCACCTTTCAGGATGCGGTGTCCAGTATTTCCTATGATAATACAGAACCAGGACAGGTGGCTGTGATCACTTATACTTACAATGATGTGGTACTGGGAACGGCATCCCTGGACTTTACGGCAGCGGAAAAGGGCAGTAGTGTCTTCCGGGAAAATACGGCAGAGACCACGGAGTCTGCAGAGGAAAGCGGTGCAACCGATGAAACGCAGTCAGGCACAACGACCACAGAGGCAGACAATACAGAGACAACCGAAACAGCAGGAGATAACACCGGAAACAATGGTGGAATTCCAACGGCTGCACAGGAGACATCCCCGGAGGAGGAAAACAGCACTTCCGGCGGTCCTGCGGTTATTTTCATTAATGTGGTAAAAGTATTTTTCTGTATCGTGGGAATTGCGGTATTGATCTTCCTTGCACTGTTATTACGTACGTTTTTCAAGAATTATCATTTTGCCCACCGCAGTACCCGCCTGACCTGGAGATTTAACCGCAGAAGAAATCGTTCCAGATCCCGGTATCGTTCGGTGGATCAGGACCTTCGTAACCGACGCAAAGAAGCAATCCGACAGGCGAAAAAACGTCAAAAGCCCAAGAAGTCATCCCACTTTCGCGGGTAGTATTCCGAAGGGGAGATTTCCATACATTTTGCCCAGTTTGATTTTGACATATCAATGGGTACTATGGTACACTGAATAAGAAAATAGTGGGGTAGTATACCCGGGGAAATGAGAAGCTTAGGATAAGAAAAGGTTAAGGGAGCGAAATACCTTGGATAAGAGTGAATATAAATTAAGAGCGGAAGAAATCAAAGACTTGATCAGCCGTGGGGAGTATGCGCAGGCTGCGGAGATTGCGGATACCATTGACTGGCGCAGAGTCAAAAGTGTTATGATGCTGTGCACCATCAGTGACCTTTACAAGATCAATCGAAGATACGAGGATGCCAGAGATATGCTGCTTCTGGCATATGAACGCCGTCCGGGAGGAAGGACGATCTGCTATTCTCTGTGCGAACTTTCCATTAAAATGGAAGAGTATGTACAGGCTATCGAGTATTACAAAGAGTTTGTGCAGGTAGCGCCCAAGGATCCCGGCAGATATATTTTGCAGTACAAATTATATGAGGCGCAGGATGTCAGTCTGGAAGAGCGCATTGCTGTTCTGGAAGAACTGAAAAAGAGAGATTACAGAGAAAAATGGGCATATGAGTTGGCTTATCTATATCATAGAGTAGGACTTGCTGCCAGATGTGTAGAGGAATGTGATGAGCTGATCCTTTGGTTTGGCGAGGGCAAATACGTTATCAAGGCAATGGAGCTGAAAATGCTCCATCAGCCGCTAACACCGGAACAGCAGGAAAAATACGATCATCGTTTTGACGCGCCCGGTACGCAGCAGTATTCTCAGAATTATGCGCAGGATCCCGGTTATGGACAGAACGAAACTTATGATCCGAATCAGGGCTATGTGCAAGACGGAAGTTATGACCCGAATCAGGGCTATGCACAGGGCGGAAGTTATGACCCGAACCAGGGCTATGCACAAGACGGAAGTTATGACCCGAACCAGGGCTATGCACAGGATGGAAGTTACGACTCCAATCCGGACAATGTGCAGGAGGGGGCTTATGATCAGGTGATTGATGACACCAGAGTCTATGAACCGGTGCAGCCCCAACAGGCACCCGCGCAGCCGGCGGAAGATGATTTCGACATTCATGTGAAGACCATGGATGTGGGACAATATAATACGATCAATCTACAGGCAGAACTGGCAGCAGGCCTGCGGGAGGTACTGAGTGAGGACCATGCGAAGGAGACTTCGGATTCCATTACCCGTTCTATCGTGGCACCCATGATCGATCCCGGGGATTCCGATACGGAGTCTCTGGATTATCCGGAGATCGCAGATGTCAGTGAAGACGATCTGGAGCCGGAGACGGAGCAGATGGAGAGCTCGGAAGTATTCTTTGGGGAGACCGGAGAAATCGGCGATCTGTCACAGGTGCCCCAGGTAGAGACGGAAGAGATTCTGCCGGAAGAGCCTGTTGTTGCAAGAAGAACCGATGTAGTACCGGAGCTATCCGAAGTACAGAAGACACCGGAAGTACAGGAAATCGTGAAGGAACCGGAAACACAGAAAGTACCGGAAGCTCCCGTAGAGCCACCCAAGGAACTGGCCGATGTGCTGGCACAGGAATCCGACGGTCAGATCAGCCTGGTAATGCCGGAGGCAGAGAGCATTGAGAAACAGATCACCGGCCAGATGAATATCGAGGATATTCTGGCAGAGTGGGAACGCAAGAAGAAGGAGAATCTGGAGAAGAGAGAAGAAGAGGTTCGCCAACATGTATTACAGCAGACCGGAGCCATGTTCACGGAGTTTGAGCAGGCGGTAAGAGACGGATTGCTGGAAAAACTGGAAAAAGAAAAAGCTGCGGACACGGCAGATACCGTGGCAGAAGATACAACAGATACCGATGAGGTAGAAGAGCTGGAAGAGATCACGGAAGAGCCTGCCACAGAGGAACCCGTGGAAGAACTGACGGAGGCTGCTCCTGCAGAGGAAGCGGAACAAGAGCCTGTAGAAGAGCTTCCGGAAGAGGATACTGTAGAAGAACTCGCGGAAGAACCTGCATATGAGCCGGAAGCAGAAGAATTTGAGGAATCTGCGGAACCGGAAGCAGAAATCTATGAGCAGGAAGAAATCGTAGACGAGGAACAGGCAGAACCGGAAGGGGCAATGGATGACGAGCCTGTAGAGGAGCCCACGGCGGAAGCAGTAGAATCGGCAGATGAGGAAACAGCCAGGGAAGAGATAGAACTGACGGCTGAGGAAACGCCGGAAGCCGGGGAGGCACCGGAACAGCCGGAGCGCCCCGCAGTAGAGCGAGACAAAGCAAAGGTTCGTGCGCTTACCAGAGAAGAGAGAGAGCTGTATGCACCCTTTATCCAGAGCAGATCTGCCAGAGAGCAGTTAGTCAAGGCCATTGATAATATCAGTCTGGCAGCCTACACCGGCAACGTGATCATCACTGGAGAAGAGGGTATGGATACCTTATCTCTGGCGAAGAACATGGTTCGCGAAATTCAGGCAACCGACAGCAATTTCTCCGGAAAAGTGGCAAAGATCTCTGGACATGCATTGAATAAAAAGGATACCGCAGATACCTTATCCAAGCTGAAAAACGGCGCGCTGATCATCTGCAAGGCATCCGAAATGAACGATGCTACGGCAAATGTACTTCACAAGGCATTGCAGCAGGAGAGTCAGGGAATCGTAATTATTCTGGAAGATACGAAGAGGGATATTGATAAATTCCTCGAGAAACATGAAAAATTGAGAGAGTGCTTTACCGCACGAATGGATGTGGAAGCCCTCAGCAATAACACACTGGTGGCATTCGGCAAACAGTATGCACGGGAGATGGAATACTCTATTGACGAACTCGGAGAGCTGGCGTTACATACCAGAATCGAAGATATGCAGACGATAGATCATGTGGTTACGGTAGTGGATGTAAAGCAGATCGTGGATGAAGCGATCGCTCATGCAAATAAAAAGACATTGAAGCATTTCTTCGATGTCCTGTTTGCCAAGAGATATGACGATGAGGATATGATCATCCTCACCGAGAAAGACTTTGTATAGCGGGAGGCGCGGTCATGACGAAGGAGAAGGTATTTATTTCCGAAGCAGATCAGTATCTTTTTGCCCAGGGGACCCATTATGATATTTACAAAAAACTGGGTGCACATCTGTCGGTGGAAGACGGCGTGCAGGGAGTCTATTTCGGAGTATGGGCACCAAATGCAGCACAGGTGAATGTCATTGGCACATTCAATGAATGGAATGAGGAATCCCATCCCATGCAGAAGCTGGGAGAAGGCGGTATCTGGGGGCTGTTCATTCCCGGCGTGGAAGAGGGAACGATGTATAAGTTCCTGATCTATGCAAGGGATGGCAGAAAGCTCTACAAAGCAGATCCTTTTGCCAATTATGCGGAGTACCGGCCGGGTACGGCATCTATCGTCACCGATATTACAGGCTTTGACTGGAGAGATTCCAAGTGGATGGAAGCCCGGGACAAAAAGGATATGAATAAAGAGCCTATGGCGATCTACGAATGCCATATCGGTTCTTTTATGAAGCATCCTAACAACGGTACCGCCGAAGGATTCTACAATTACCGGGAGTTTGCGGACCGGATCATAGAATATCTGAAGGAGATGAAGTATACCCATGTAGAACTGATGGGTATTGCAGAGCATCCGTTTGACGGTTCCTGGGGATATCAGGTGACCGGCTACTATGCACCGACTTCCCGTTACGGAACGCCGAAAGATTTCATGTACCTGATCAACGAACTGCACAAGGCCGGAGTCGGCGTGATTCTGGACTGGGTACCTGCGCATTTTGCAACTGATGCCCATGGCTTGGCTGAATTTGACGGTCAGTGCATTTTTGAACATCCCGATCCCCGTCTGGGAGAGCATCCCGAATGGGGAACCAAAATCTTCAATTACGGCAAAAATGAAGTAAAGAACTTCCTGGTAGCCAATGCCTTGTTCTGGCTCAGAGAGTTCCATGTGGACGGCATCCGTGTAGATGCGGTGGCATCCATGCTATATCTGGATTATGGTAAAAAAGAAGGTGAGTGGCTGCCGAATAAATTCGGTGGCAACAAGAATCTGGAGGCCATTGAGTTCTTCCACCATCTGAATTCTGTCATCCGTGGAACGTATCCCGGATTTGTGACAATTGCCGAGGAATCCACGGCGTGGCCGAATGTGACCAGCGATATCGGAGGCGAGGGATTAGGCTTCTCCTTTAAATGGAATATGGGCTGGATGCATGATTTCTGTGAATACATGAAGCTGGATCCTCTGTATCGTAAGGGCAATCATTACGCTATGACCTTTGCCATGAGCTACAATGACAGTGAGAACTACATTCTGCCCCTGTCTCATGACGAAGTGGTACATCTGAAGTGTTCCATGGTAAATAAGATGCCAGGTTATACTGCGGATAAATACGCAAATCTACGTGTGGGCTATACCTACATGTTCGGACATTCCGGCAAAAAGCTGCTGTTCATGGGACAGGATTTCGGACAGGAGCGTGAGTGGAGTGAAGAGCGCGAACTGGACTGGTATCTGTTAGGTGAGAAGCTGAATCAGGGCGTACATACCTATGTAAATGAACTGTTGGAACTGTACCGCAAGTATCCTGCAATGTATGAGATCGACAATACCTGGGACGGTTTCGAGTGGATGAATGCGGATGATGCAGAACACAGCACCTATTGCTTTGTGAGAAAATGTTCCAGCAGCAAGAACAATCTGCTGTTTGTATTGAATATGACTCCGATGAAATGGGAGAATTATACCGTACCCGTGCCGAAAAAGAAGAAATATAAGCTGCTGCTCAACAGCGATGAGGAGCGTTTCGGCGGCTGGGGCAATGAAATTCCCGCAGAGATCATGGCAGAGAAAAAGCCTTACCATTACAAGGATTATTCTATCAGCTTTGATCTGCCCCCTTACGGAGCTGCTGTATTTCTGTTCTAAGTCCGGTTAAGAAATTATAAGAAACGACCGAAATAAAAGATGAGTGTGACCCAAAGGTGCACTCATCTTTTTTCTTAACTATTCAGAGACATGTAAATATCACTAAGGCCTCTTTGAATGCTTGCATTCGTAAGAGGATTTAGTGATATTTATAGGGCGATATAGACTCAATGGGCAAAAGGAAAACTCTGAAAGAGCGATTTTGCGAATGAGTCTCTGAATAGTTATTTCAAGAGTTATTACCAGGAAGGACGACAAGCGTGAAGATAACATTTCAGAATCAGACGGTAACTGATACAGAAAATAGAACAGAAAGTATCCAGACGGAGAAAAATACCTGGGGCAGAGATAAGATACAGCGCAATAAAAAAAGTGTGAATGCAAATACTTTTGGAGCCGTATACGAGAGTGGGCAGATCCCAATGCCTGTAGGAAATGAAGAGAATAATAAGGGAAAATCCCTGATTGAACTGCAGCAGGATGCCGGGAACACCAATGTGGCATTACAGCAGGATTACATGACACTACTGTCACATACTATGTCCCAGGAGGATTATGCGAAGGCTTGTGAGGACGGATTTGACCCCAGAGAACTGGATCAGGATACCGCAGTTACCATCGTGGACAGGATCAAAGCAGAACTGGTGCGTTCCGGACAGAACATTGCCGGATACACGGACGACATAGATATGGACACCCTGGCGGCAGCTGTGGGCAGCGATACACTGGCACAAAGTATTGAAGAACAGTTCCGGGCAACGGATATACCTCTGACTCCTGAAAATGTAGATGAATTAAAAACCGCCTGGGAGCTGGCATCTTCTCTGCAGCAGCCCCAGGAAGGCGAGGTCGGGTATCTTGTAGATAATGGATTGGAGCCGGAGATCTGGAACTTGTATGTGGCAGAGAACAGCGGTGCGAAAGTACAGCAGAATACTGTACCGCAGGAATTGCAGGACCAGATGGATAAGGTGATCACGGATGCCGGCCTGCCGGTCAATGATGAGAACCGCCAGAAAGCGCAGTGGCTGGTGGGAGCAGGTTTGCCGCTGACAACGGATACCTTGCAGCAGCTGGCAGAACTGGATACGATTGACTATCCCGTCAGTGAGGATGCTTTTGCACAGGCAGCGGCATCGGCACTCGCGGAGGGGAAATCCCCTGTTCATGCGAATCTGGCACGGCAGGAAAATATATACGAGAAAGCCACAGAAATGGTACAGGACTGGTTCTCGGATGCAAAATGGGATGTCACGGCGGAGAATCTGGCGGCCAGAAAACAACTGGAAGAGATCCGGCTGCGCATGACAGCGGAAGTGAATGTGAAACTCTTACAGAGTGATTTTTCCATTGATACGGCCCCTATGGAGCAGCTGATCGAAGCACTGCGTAGAGCGGAGGCAGAAGTTGCGGATAAGTATTTCCCCAACGATGCGGATGCCGTGGCAAAATATGAGACCTATACACAGACCGTACAGGTGACAAACGAACTGCCGGGACTGCCGGTCAGCGTGTTGGGACCCTATAGCCTGAAACAGAAAGTTTCGCAGGAGACCGTGGCAGAATTTCACAGCGAAGGTAAGGCGTTGCAGACGGCCTATACAGAAGCAAATGAACGTTATGAGACACTGATGACAGCCCCCAGAAGAGATCTGGGGGACAGCATCCGCAAGGCATTTTCCAATGTAGATGACATTCTGACAGATATGTCATTGGATAAAACACTGGAGAACCAGCGGGCGGTCCGCATCCTCGCGTATAACCGGATGGAGATTACTGCAGAAAATATCGAAAGAGTCAAAGAAGCAGACAAACAGGTCACTGCAGTGATTGAGAAACTGACACCGAAGAATGTATTGCAGATGATCCGGGACGGCGTAAATCCGTTGGAGAAGACTTTTGGGGAACTGGAGTCCTATTTTTCCGAAAATCCTCAGAGTTATGAGGAAGAGGCGGAGGACTACAGCCGTTTCCTGTATCAGCTGGAACAAAAGAAAGATATCACGGAGAATGAGCGGAAAGCTTATATCGGTATCTATCGTATGGTACACCAGATTGAGAGAGAAGATGGTGCCGCAGTAGGCGCGGTGGTAAATATCGGCGCAGAATTGCAATTTTCCACACTCCTGGCAGCTTCCAGGAGCAGAAGAACCTCCCATATGGACTGGAAAGTGTCGGATGATACCGGACTGACACAGGAAGTACGTTTATCGGAGAACAATATTTCAGAGCAGATTTCTGTAGGGATGGCAAAAGAAATATTGACAGATGTGTCAGAAGACACTGAGAGCAGAGACGCATATTATCAGGAATGTCTGCAGCAGATGCGGGAAGCGGTAGAGACCGAACCGGGAGCAGCACAAATGTTGGAAAGGGGAGAGGTAAATACCAGTACTTCTAACCTGCTGGCAGCTCAGGCTCTGCTGGAGGATCCGGCGGAACTGTTCAGCGACCTGCAACGCTATCGTAAGAAATACAACAAAGAGAAAGAAATACCTGTGGCGGCAACCGGAGAGGAGCCTGCCGGAACAGAAGCCTCCGGATTGTGGGAACAGCTGGATCAGCAGAATTTTGCAGATGATTACCGGACCATGCTTCAGGATGCTTTACAGGAGACAGAGACGATCAGTCTGGAACAGGCAGAGAGCCATCTGGATGTGAAACAGTTACAGCTGGTACACAAACAGCTGCGCCTTGCAGGAAATCTTCAGAACAGGCAGGAGTATTTCCTACCGATGTATCTGGGAGACCAGCTGGCAGGAGTGCACCTTACCCTACAGCAGGGAACCGGAGAGACCTCGGCTGTGGATATCCGGGTAGATGCGGGAGACGAACAGCTGGAAGCGCATTTACAGGTCAACGGAGAACACATCGAAGGTTATCTCGTAGGAAATACCCCGGAAGAGGTTACGAAACTGGAAAAGACCTCCGATATATTCCTTGAATGGATTCAGACAGATACCTCTGCAGACTGGAAAGCGGAAAAGCTTTCTGTTGTCAGCTCCCGGGATATGACAAGGATGGCTGCCGGTGAGACGCAAAATGCAGAAACAATAGAGAGCCGGGCAGATGCGGCGCAACTGTACCGCCTGGCAAAAGGATTCCTGCAGGCTGTCGCAGACAGCAGCGGAAAGTAAGGAGTAACAACACATGAGAATTAATTACAATGTATCGGCAATGTTATCCAACAATGCCTTATCTACCAATGATGACCTGCTGTCCAAATCATTAGAGAGACTTTCTTCCGGATTAAAGATCAATCATGCAAAGGATAATCCGGCAGGACTGGCAATGTCCAAACGTATGAATGCCCAGATCGAGGGCCTGTCCGTGGCAAACCAGAATGCCAGCGACGGCGTATCCATTATCGAGATTGCAGATGGCGCCATGACCGAGATCAGTGAGATGCTGCAGCGAATCAATGAGCTCTCCGTCAAGGCTGCGAACGGTATAATGACGGATGATGACCGAGCTACCGTACAGGATGAAGTAAAGCAACTGAAAGAGGAAATCACCAGAATTTCTGACGTAACAGAGTTCAACGGACAGAAACTGCTGAATGGGGAGTACGATCTGAAGGGATATACCAACAAGCAGGAAGTTAAGGTGAACTACTATTCTACCGATGTGCCGGTAAAAGAATATACCATAAAGTCTATACCGCTGACAAAGGATGCGGACGGCAATATTGTGCTGGACGGAGATGTGACGTTCGGAGATGGTTTCCCGGATGCGAAAACACTGAAGACTGAACTGAAGGATGATCTTTTGACTATCACCGGAGAAAACGGATTTGAGATGCGACTTGATGTGAGCGGAACTTTGAATGGAGCACAGACAGGAACAACGGTTAAGGATCTAAAGATCAATGCCACAGGTATCGGCGCTATGCGTTTACAGATCGGAGCTAATGAGCATCAGGTGCTGGAAGTAAATATTCCGGCTGTTTCCCTGCAAAATATGGGAATTGAGAATGTTGATGTCAGCACTGCAGAAGGTGCGGACGATGCCATTGATCGCGTAGACGGCGCCATCAAATATGTATCTTCCGTTCGAGGCAGACTGGGGGCATTCCAGAACCGTCTGGAATCTACGATCAACAGTCTGGATATTACCAGCGAAAATATGACTTCCGCATATTCCCGTATCATGGATGTAGATATGGCGGAAGAAATGACTTCTTATACGACTTATCAGATCCTGGCACAGGCAGGAACCTCCATGCTGGCACAGGCCAACGAGAGACCGTCTCAGGTACTGCAGTTGTTACAGTAGGAAAGTTCTGAATAAGAGGGCATGGCAGAATGACAAAAGAATGCAAACAACAATTTACACTTCGGATTACACAGGCGAATTCCACGCAGTTGATCGTGATCCTGTATGAAATGACCTTACAATATCTGGCAGACGGAGAGCAGGCAGTAGATGATGCCGGACTGGTGGAAGCTGTTCATAGAGCCAGGGGATGTATCAAAGAGCTCCTGAACTCTCTGCACAGAGAATACAGCCCGGCAGGAGAGCTTTCCAGACTGTACCTGTTCTGCCTTCGCAGACTTGCTGTATGTGAAGTCCGCAGAGACCGCACAATATTGGAAGAGATTCGCAAAGTGATCGCACCTCTCTGCGATGCGTACAGGCAGATCCAGGATCAGGATACTTCCGGCCCGGTGATGAACAATTCTCAGACAGTATATGCCGGACTGACTTACGGCAGGAACCAGTTAACCGAAAACATGGCTGACCAGGGCACGAATCGGGGAATGCTGGTATAGTGACTTTTCCTGTCTCACAGGCTGCGTGGAAGCTAGCTCGGTGAGATGCTGATACCTTTTTTGCAACGCATTGATCTCATAGATGTAACTGTCAATGAGATCACTTTCCAAAGCATTATCGAAACCCGCATAGGCGATTTCCAACGCCTGGCGGGTTTTTCTTATGGATTCTTTCAGATCTATGGGAGAGAAATCCTCTTCAATGATTTCCGGGGAGGCATCTGCCTGACTAAAAAAGATTTTCATAACATTAACCGTCCTTTCTGCTAACAGTATAGGAACAAAAAAGGAAAAATATACCTGACATGGAGGAAAACGGAAGACATTTTTACACGGAAAGAGGAATAGATTAGGATAAAGAATTGTCGGGAATGCGAGAACAACAGTGGAACATCCGGAAAATTTATTATGGCTGATAGCAGTGGCGGCATTATTGCTGCTCATAAGCTTTTTGGGGAAAAAGGCAGAGTGGCTCCTCAATTTTGCATTGCGGGGCATTATGGGAACCATTGCCATTTATTTTATTAATATGGGTGTGACTTTCCTTGGATTTACTACAGTGGTTGGAATCAATGCAGTAAGTATTTTGACAACGGGAATCCTTGGAATTCCGGGCATTGTGATGCTGTACGGACTAAGTATTTATGAAATATTATAAAAAGGTGTTTTGACATACGGAAAGCGTGTAAAATAGCGTATTTCAGGATGACTGAAAATTTGAGAAACAATTCTGTTTGTTAAAATGTACTAAAGTTTATCTTTTTACGAAAAAGGTATTGCCAGACGGAAAGTGAGCATTTATAATTCATCTTACAACCAATCGCGATGGTTGTTCAGAGCATCTTATAAGATCTTTTAGAATTTCTATTTTGGGATAGATTCATCCCGCATTACCAGAAGACTGATTTTGAATAGTTGGGAGGAAGGTGACGACAGGACTATACGCAGGAAAATAATGTGAAATCAGGAGAAGGAGATGAGATATTTGGGGTATTATGTATACTTTTGGCAATAGCTTGCTGTTTTGATTACAAAACGCACAGGATACCCAATTGGCTGATCGTATGCTGCATGTTTGCAGGCCTGGGGTATCGGTTGATCAGCGGCGGGTACAAAGGCGTTTTGGAATATCTGGCAAGTGCATTACTGACAACGATATTACTTTATTTTGTTTTTTGGATCGGAGCCATAGGAGCCGGTGATGTTAAGATGTTGGGAGTCTGTGCCGGTTTTTTTCCCTGGAATAAAGTACTTTATTTTCTGTTTTTCGCGCTCATGATTGCAGCAGTAATTGCACTTTTCAAAATGTATCTGGAACGCAATATGAAAGACCGTTTGTACTATTTGGGAGAGTACTTATGGGACGTATTCCGGTGTGGAAGATGGAAACTTTATTTTGCCGGAGAACGGGAAGGTGCCGGAGCAGGGATTTGCATGGCGGGACCGGTGTTCTGCAGTGCATTGATGTATATGGGAGGAATGTATTGATGGAACAAAAGGAACCGGTTCTGGTTCTGTATGACCGGGAGGAAGAATACGCGCGGCTTTTTTCAGAATACCTGAAGAGGCAAAAGGAATTGCCCTGGCAGATCCATACTTATACCAGGGCGGAAGAACTGTTGGCGGGAGAGAAAAGCGGGGAGGTAACAATGCTGGTGGTGGCGGAATCCTCCTGTGAGGAGGCATTGAACACATTACAGCCGACATGTCAGGCAATTTTAAATGAGAGCGGAACTCTCCGCTTTCATCAGTTTCCCAATATTAACAAATATCAGGAAGCGGGACAGGTGTGGAAGGAACTGTTGGCGTTGTATGTAGAGACGACGGGGATACGGATGCCGCTGTTATGTGCGGAATATAAGACCCGTTTTATCGGAATGTACTCTCCGGTTCACAGATGCCTTCAAAGTACGTTCGCATTGACTTTCGCACAGCTGATGGCAGAAAAACATCCCACGCTGTATCTGAATTTCGAACATTATGTGGGGATCATAGAATTGCTTCCGGAGAGACAGAACCGGGATCTGGCAGATCTGCTCTATTTTTTAGCAGGAGATGAAGGAAAATTTCCTCTTCGCATGCAGACGGTCATTCAGAGAAAAGGCAATCTGGATTATATTCCACCCATGCGGAACGGACAGAACCTGTTGGGGATCACCTGGGAAGAATGGAGAAGTCTGTTCCAGAGGATCGAGGAGCTGGGGAAATACGAATATGTCATTCTGGATCTGAGTGAAAGCATACAGGGGCTGTTGGATGTTCTGCAGATGTGTATCAAAGTATTTACGCTGACCAGAGAGGACAAGATGTCACAGTGTAAACTGGATCAATATGAACAGCTATTGTCACTATGCGAGAAAGAGGAAGTAAAGGGGAAGACCAGAAAGCTGAATTTGCCATACTTTCAGCGACTTCCCGCGGAAATGGAACAGTATACCAGAGGGGAACTGGCAGATTATGTGAGAAAAGAAATAGAGACATTGGAAGAGTAGAATAGGAGAAGGACAAATGGATTATTTAGAGCAGAGAAGAAAACTTCGTCAGATGGTACAGGAAAGACTGGATTATGGAAGAGATTATACGGATGAAGAAGTGGAGGATACGATCGATGAAGTACTGATGGAGCAGGAAAGTCTGGAGTTATGCCCGGTAGAATTGCGGAGACGTCTGCGTAAGGAATTGTTTGATTCCCTGAGAAGACTGGATATTCTGCAGATTTTTGTGGAGGACAGCTCTGTTACAGAGATCATGATCAACGGCATGGATCACATTTTTGTAGAACAGGATGGACAACTGCGGGAACTGGATCGAGCCTTTGATTCCGTGGAAAAATTACAGGATGTCATTCAGCAGATTGTGGCGGGGTGTAATCGCGTGGTCAATGAAGCGTCACCCATCGTAGATGCCCGGTTGAATAATGGTTCCAGAGTAAATATTGTCATGAATCCCATTGCTCTGAATGGTCCGATCGTCACGATCCGGAGATTCCCGGACAAGCCTGTCACCATGCAGAAGCTGATCGGTCTGGAAACCATTTCGCTGGAGGCAGCCCAGTTCCTGGAGACACTGGTGAAGGCGGGCTACAACATTTTTGTCAGTGGAGGAACGGGAAGCGGCAAGACAACATTCCTAAATGTTCTGTCCGGCTATATTTCGGCGGAAGAGCGGGTGATCACCATAGAAGACAGTGCGGAACTACAGTTGCAGGGTCTTCCGAATCTGGTTCGTTTAGAGACTCGTAACGGCAATACCGAAGGATGCAGAGAAATCGGAATCCGGGAACTGATCCGTTCGTCTCTGCGAATGCGGCCGGACCGGATCATTGTAGGAGAGGTCCGGGGACCGGAGGCTATCGATATGCTGCAATGCATGAACACCGGCCATGATGGGAGTATGTCCACCGGGCATGCCAACAGTGCCACGGATATGCTGGCAAGACTGGAAAATATGGTCCTGATGGGAATGGATCTTCCGCTGACGGCTATTCGCAACCAGATCGCCTCGGGAGTGGATGTTATTGTACATCTGGGGCGGATCCGTGATAAGAGTAGACGTGTCCTGGAGATCACGGAGGTAGTAGGTTGTGAGAATGGAGAAATACGCCTGAATCCTTTGTATCAGTTTGAAGAGCTGGGGGAAAACAGTGAAGGAAAAGTGGTCGGCAGGCTGCGGAGAAAAGGAGAATTACTTCATGAAGGAAAGCTTAAGGCAGCAGGATTATCATAAGGTTTTTCAGAAGCGGGGAGATTGCATACGGCTGCTGGCACAGACATCAGGGGTAGTTATATTTTTTGCCTGGTTTTTCTATCGCTCTATCTGGGCGGTTCCGCTATTGTTCCCTCTGGGGATTCTCTATTTTCGCAGGTGCGTCAACAGACAGTGTCGGAAGAACAGACAGGAACTGACCATGCAATTCAAGGAATGCATCTTGTCTGTGGCAAATTCTCTGAGAAGCGGATATGCGTTGGAAAATGCTTTTCTGGAAAGCCGGGAGGATATACGAATGTTGTATGGTGAGCATTCCGCCATGTACCGGGAACTGGAACTGATCCGCAGAGGAATGATACTGAATATCACGCTGGAAGAGTTGATCAGTGATCTGGCAGACCGGAGTGGCATTGAGGAAATTGAGCAATTTTCCGCTATTTTGAACATTGCCAAGAGAGGCGGTGGAAATGTCACGCAGATCATACGGACTACAGCAGAGGTGATCAGTAATAAAGTGGAAACCATGCAGGAGATGCTGACCATGTTACAGGGGAGAAGACTGGAACAGAACGTGATGGAGATCATGCCGTTTGGAATTTCTCTCTATATCGCAGCCGCTTATCCGGGATATTTTGGAACGCTCTACCATAATGGAATGGGTATCATAGTGATGACACTCTGCCTTGCAGTCTATGCAGGAGCATATCTGCTGGGTGAGAAGATACTGGATCGGATCGAGGAGGAACTGTAGAAAGAGATGATGGGTAAGAAAGGCATCCTGCGTTTTTTCTATAAGGTGATGATGGTCTGCTATAAAAAGCTACATTTGTGGAGAATTCCGATACCTGGAAGAGATAAGGTGCAAGCGGATCTGAATCGTATGCATCCGGGAGAAAATCCGCAGGAGTGTGTGACAGACTATTATGTGACAAAGCTGACACTTTCTGCAGTCATACTGATCGCAGGGATAATGCTTGCCATTACAATGCATTACAGCAGTCGGGAAAGTCATGTCCTGCAGAATCAATGGGTGTATCGGGGATCTGGGGAAGAGGGCAGTCGGGAATACAGCATCACTGGACAGGTGGAGGACGGCGAGAGATATTCTTTCCAGATGGAAGTGATGCCTCGCAAGTATAGCCAAAGCGAATTGGAAAATTTGTACGAGCAGTTTGGGAGAGAACTGCCTCAGTTGATCCTGGAGAAAAATGATTCTCCCGATGAGATCAGAGAGAATCTGGATTTATCGGAAACGTATGAAGGATACCCGTTTCTGGTGAACTGGAAAAGCAATTCTACGGAAGCCGTTGAAGAGAATGGACAGATACATCCCGGGCAGGAGGATGTGCCTGTATTGTTGAGAGCGGAGATACAATACGGGGAATTTGTCAGAGAGACAACGGTTAAGGTAACAGTCGTAAAAAGGAATGAGACCCCACAGGAAAGAGAGAAAAGCAAGTTGTCGGAATTACTGCAGCGGGCGCAGGAGGAAGATCCGGAAAGTGAAAAAATCCAGCTGCCCACAGAAATTGAGGGCAGAAAAATTTCCTGGGAAGAAGATATTCCGGAGACTGGATGGAAGATTCTGGCGGGGGCTCTGTTGTTGGCGGCGGCAGTCTTTTTCTTCCAGGACAAAGACCTGCATGATCTGGTGGAGAAGAAAAAGCGGGAGGAACGTAGAAGCTATCCGGAAATCCTGCAAAAGCTGACACTGTATCTGGAAGCGGGATTGACGGTCCGGTCTGCGTTTTGCCGGGTTGCAGAAGATTATGAGAAGGAAAGAAAGCGAGGGGGACGTTGCCGGGAAGCTTACGAGGAAATGCTGATAGCAACCCGGGAGATACATATGGGAGTGCCGGAAGGGGCAGCATATGAGAACTTTGGGAAAAGGACAGGAGTCAGGGAATATGTCCGTTTAAGCACATTCCTGACGCAAAATCTGAAAAAGGGCAGTTCTACGCTTTTACAGCAATTAAAGGAAGAGTCTGTCCAGGCGGAAGAACTGCGGATACAGAATGCCAGAAAACTCAGTGAGGAAGCGACGACAAAACTGCTCCTGCCTATGGTGATGCTGCTGGTGGTAGTAATGGTAATGATCATGGTGCCTGCATTTTCGAATGCGGGAATATAAGAAAAGGAAGGTATGGTTATGGGAAACAACAAATTAAAATCATTTCGACAGTTTCTGACAGAAGAAGACGGAATGGGTACAGTGGAAGTAATACTAATCATTGTGGTACTGGTAGGGCTGGTCATTATTTTTAAAGAGAAGATCACGGAAGTTGTCAATTCCATTTTCACAAAGATTACAAATCAGACCAAAAAGATATAAGGAAAATACGTTATGACATCCGTGAAAAAGGTAACCCCGGGTGGTTATATGACGGTATATCTGGCACTGACGGTGACAGTGATCATGGCCCTGTGTCTTGCTTTGATCGAGGGCTGTCGGTATCGGGGAATCTCACTGGAAACAGAATGCGTCATGGATATCGGAATGGATAGTATCCTGGCTGAATATCATAGAGAACTGCAGAAACAGTACAATCTGTTTGCCATAGACTGCTCTTACGGGACAGAAAGTGCTTCGACAAAGCTGACGGAGAGTCATTTGCTGGAGTATATGAACCGTAATTTTTCTCTGGAGGATGTGTTTCTCGAAAAACTGTTGTACCGGGATTTTTTTGCTGTTCAGGCAGAAGAAGCACAGGCTGTGAAAGCGGCATTTCTGACGGATGGCGAAGGAGAAGTCTTTCGGCGGGTTGCTGTCGATGCCATAGAGGATACGGTGGGAATCGGACTCTTACAGCAACTGACGGACTGGCTGCAGGTCATAGAATCCCGTGGACTGGAGCAACAGGATATTGCGGGACAAAAACAGCAGATCGATGTACAGATTCAGGAATATGACGGGAAGGAGACCACGGAAGGAAAAACCGTTCATATAGAGAATCCTACCGCAGCCCTGGAAGAGAAAAGAAATAAAGGTCTGTTAAAGCTGGTAACAGAGGAAGACAATATCTCCTCCCGCAGGATAGAAACAGAGTCACTATTGGAGACGCGGATGGAGCGAGGAGAAATAAACCGCGGAAATCTGGTGCCGGGGACCGCAGAAAATTATGAAGAATGGGAAGCGTTAAAACAAAAAGTTTTTTTCCATGAGTATCTGTTGCGGTATCTTGGGCGGTATGGCCAGGAGAAACAGGACAGCCCCCTATGGTATCAGACAGAATATGTCATTGTAGGCAAGGATAATGATACTGACAATCTGAAGGGAATAGTGAACCGAATATTCGTTATCAGAGAAGCTGCAAATACCATGTATCTGACCGGTAGTGAGGAAAAACGGGCAATAGCGGAGCTATTGGGAGAGGCACTTGCAGCGGCAATGATGGTTCCGGAGATTGGAGAGTTGCTTGCGGCGACACTGATCCTGGGATGGGCTTTTGCAGAAAGTGTTTATGATGTAAAGGAACTTCTTGCCGGGGAAAAGATTCCCCTGTTAAAAACAGATGCTACCTGGCATTACGGACTTTCTTCCGCATTACAGGGAGAATTGTCCGGGACTTCCGAAGAGGATGTCTCCGGTTCCGATTCACCGGGAATGGGATATGAAGATTATCTGAGAATATTTTTGCTGCTCTGTGAGGAACAGTCTGTTACCTGCCGGGCTATGGACGTGGTGGAAATGGATATTCGAAATACTCCGGGAAACAGAGCATTCCGACTGGATACCTGCATTGTGGAAATTGCAATGAATGTGAAAGTAAAAAGCAAATATGGCTATTCTTTTGAGATCGAGAGACAGAAATCTTATATAGGATCTTTAGAGGCAATAGAAAATACTGGTAATTAGGAAGACGAGCCGGGAAGGGAGGTGAGCAGCGATGTCCTCTTTATGCAAGTACAGCTTTACAACTATTAACAAGAATGATTCAAGTCCTACTCCGACTTTAAGAAAAACTCTTAACCCATGTAACGATTTACTCCCCGTAAAATTCCTACAGACAGCAAACTTCATAAAGAGGATATCACTGCTTATACTCCCGCGAACACCGGTGAAGGCAAGTATGACGGTGGAAACAGCACTGGTTTTGCCGTTGTTTTGCTTTTTTATGATCCATATGGGAAGCGCTATAGAAATGATGCGTTTGCATGGAAACCTGGAAGTAGCATTGTGGGATGCCGGCAGACAGGTGGGAATCTATGGCGGAATACTGAATGCAGGAGATGCCGGAGAGAAAGAGGATAACGATGACAGGTTGGGAACAGTGGCTGTTTCCTATACCTATGTTAAAAATCAGATCTGCAATCAGCTGGGAGAAGAATATCTGGAGCAGTCGCCATTAGAACAGGGGGCAGACAGCCTGCAATTTCTGGAGAGCAGCACAAAGAATGATATCTGTGAGATTGTAGTCACCTATGGGATCAATCCGCTCACGGAGGTTTTGGGATTTCGAAAATTCCGTATGGCGAACCGATACTATGGGCATTTGTGGAACGGCTATGCGATTCCGGGGACTGAGAATGATGAAGAATATGTCTATGTAACGGAAGATTCAGAAGTATATCATAGAAGCAGAGAATGTACACATCTGAGATTGTCGGTTCGACGGGTGGAAGCAGCGGAAATTCCTAAGGGTTATCATCCCTGTGAGAAGTGTATGGTACAGAAAAAAGATGCCGCTGCCCCGGAAGAGAATGGCTACTATATTTGCTCGGAGGGTGAATGTTATCACAGAAGGCGGGACTGCCCCGGGCTTAAGAGAACCGTATATTGCATTGCCAGGAAAGATGTGGACGGGTACAGAGAATGCAGTAGATGCGGAAGAATATAAAACGGGAGAATGGTGAAGATGGAGCTGTGGGAAAATGTGATACTGACCGGCTATCTGCTATGGGGCAGCTGGTATGATATCCGGAAGAGAGCGGTTCCGGTGGGGGTATTGTTCCTGGGCGGAGTACTGGCTGTTATGGTTATTGTCTGGAAAGGCTTTGAATGCAGCAGGCTTGTCGCACTACTTCCCGGAATTCTGCTGTTGCTTTTGTCAAAGGCAACAAAGGAAATCGGTGAGGCGGATGGTATCGTACTGGCGCTGACCGGTTTTATAAGCAGAGATAAAAATATTCTTCTTATCTTAGGCATAAGCCTTCTGTATATCTTTCTTTATGCAATGTTCCTGTTTTGCAGAAAGCGGAATCGCAGCCTGCAGATCCCATATCTTCCCTTTTTACTGGCAGCATATATAACGGCATGGATGACAGGATGATTGGAGGGAGCAATCGTATGCAACGAAAGAATTATAAAGCGTATTTTACCGTGGAGGCGGCAGTTCTGTATCCTATAGTGTTGGGAGTGATAGTGTTGATGACGTATTTACTGTTTTTTCAATATGATCGCTGCCTTTTGGAACAGGATATGGGAAGGGCGGCAGTGAGAAGCGGCAGTAGATGGATGCAGAAAAAAGAGGAACTGAATCGACAGCTGCAGGAGAAAGATATGTTTTTTGACACGGAGAAATATATTGCCTGGGAGAGTGAATTGCCGGTCTGGAAACTGGAAAAGAATCAGGTAACCGTGGAACAGACGGGAAGAATGCCTTATCCGTTTTCCGAAATAGCGGAAGTACCCAGGTATTGGAGCGCAAAAGCCGCATTTCAGGTGAAGAGGAACAATCCGGTGGAGATTCTGCGAAACAGTCAGAGGTATCGTGGGAAGACGGAAGAAACAACAGAGAGTGATAACAAGGAAAATACAAGTGGTGCGGTACAGTGAGAAAGGATGGAAGAATAGTTGCTAAATACAGAATATATCAGAAGCTTAAATGCGAATTATGAGAGACTATTATTAGAACGGAAACCGGAGGAAAAGAAATATCAGTATTGTATGATCAGCCGGGGAGGGATCAAAGGATTGCTGCCCTGCAGTTTGAGATACATAGACGGAGAGGCCTATCTCTATTATGATATTACTTCCAGACAGAATATTGCACAGCTTTTTGAGAAGAAGCCTATTACAAGACAATGGATCATGGACTTTTTGTGGAGTATGCGCAGAGTGCGGCAGGAAATGTCCCGTTTCCTTTTGGAAGAGAGTAACATCGTGTGGTTTCCGCAACATGTCTATCAGGATCTGGAGAAGAAAGAATTTTATTTTATATATGTCCCGTATTGCACGGAAAATACAGGATTTGATGAGCTGATGGAATACCTGGTGGAACATGTGGATTATCAGGATGAAAGCCTGGTGGAATATGTCTATAAAGCCTACGAGCAATATGAATCGGCAGGAGAGGTCTATTTGCAGGCCAAAATTTTTGAGGATGCAGAGTGCCTGAGAATCCCTGAAAAAATGGATGCCGTAGAGGAGGAAACAACTGTTGTCGTGGGACAAGATCAGGAGAAGGATGCGATAAGGGAAGAAGAGAAGGAAATGCCGGTGGGAGAAGTTACAGTAATAAAGGAAAAGAAAGGCCTGTTTAATCTGTGGGAAAACCGGAAAAAGAAAGAGAAGCAGGAACGGGATAATTATACCCGGAGTCTGCAACTGACCATGACGGGATATGCGGTGGCGGAGGAGACCGCTTATGAGGAAGAAGATATGGGAAGGACTGTGTATATGGAGGAAAGACCGGCCCCCAGAGAGAGTACACACCGCCTGTTGTCGGAAGAAGGGAAGCTGCTTGCAACATTAGAACAACCAATCTACACGATCGGAAAAAAACGGGGAGAAACGGATCTGGTATTGAATGATCAGTCGATCAGTCGTCTGCATGCAAGGATCATAAAGGAAACAGATGGGTATTATCTTGAAGATATGAATTCCACAAACGGTACATTTAAGAACGGATTACAACTGCAGCCTTATGAGAGGCGAAAGTTGGAAGAAGGAGATGAGATTACATTGGGTAAGATCACGGTAATCTACCGGTAGGCAGTGTGCAGCCCCCTTTTTGTTGACGGAGTGATATAAACAGTGGTACATTTGAAATACAATACCGGATGGAGAGAACATTGAGAGGAGCAATGAAGGTGAAAAGGCTTCGTAATGTACCCTGGGTAAGCGGAATGCTTGTGGTGATCAATGTAATTGTGTTCCTGATGTGTACTTTTTCGGGAAATGTGTTATATAATAAAGGCGAACTGGATGTAGTCAGTGTATTGGCCGGTAAACAGTACGGCAGGCTTTTGTGGGCAATGTTTTTGCACGCTGGCATAGAGCATATTTTTAATAATATGGTCCTCCTGTTTTTTCTGGGGGCCATGATTGAGAAGGTGACAGGTCATGTCACGTTTCTGGTGCTTTATTTTCTGTCCGGAATCGGAGGGAATTTATGCTCACTGCTGGTAAAGCTTCTGCAGATGGATTATTCGGCATCTGTAGGTGCCAGCGGAGCCATCTTTGGACTGGACGGAGTACTGCTTGCCTGGATTTTGCTGGATCGGCAATCTATGCCGGATGTGACACCCAAACGGGTGATTCTGATGATAGCATTATCTCTGTACAGTGGTTTTACTGCACAAAATATTGACAATGCGGCACATGTGGGCGGACTGGTGACCGGATTCCTGGCGGGACTTTTGTTTTGTGCGCTCAGGAAACACAGAAGACAGAAGAAAACGAAAGAGGTGTGGACTTGAATATCAACATTTACTATGGCGGACGAGGAATCATTGATGATCCTACGATCTATGTGATCAATAAGATGCAGGAAGTGCTGGAAGAGTTGCGGGTGCATGTGGAGAGATACAATCTTTATGATGGAAAGACCAATATTACGACATTGCCACAGACGCTGAAAGAGGCAGACGGAATTATTCTGGCAACGACAGTGGAGTGGTACGGTATCGGTGGCTATATGCAGCAGTTTCTGGATGCCTGCTGGCTGTATGGGGATAAAGAGACGATCGCGGGAATTTATATGTGTCCGGTCGTGATGTCTACCACCTACGGAGAGAGAGAAGGCAAGCTCAGTCTTGCGGCGGCCTGGGAGATTCTGGGAGGATTGCCCTGCAGCGGCATATGCGGATATATAGAGAATACAGTAACGTTGGAGATGAACGGACAGTACGGCCAGATCATTGAGAAAAAGGCTGAGAACATGTACCGTACTATCAACCAGAAGATTGCCAGTTTCCCAGCCAGCAATAAAGTGATGCGTCAGAAAGTAACGATCCCCAAGGCAATCAACCTGACACCGCAGGAGACAGAACAGTTGTCGGAATATGTATCGGATGATACGTTTGTACAGCGACAGAAGGAAGATATTCAGGAATTGACTTCCATGTTCCGGGATATGTTGGATAACAGCGGAACGGATAATGAACAGGAATATCTGGAAGAGTTCCGAAAAGTTTTTGTACCGCAGCCTGGTTTTGAAGCAAGATATGTTATTAATATAGAAGAAAAGAAGAATCCTCTGTGGATCGCTATTGGCAGTGGCGCACTGGAATGCGGATACGGTGAGACGGAGAAGCCGGATGTGGAGATGCAGATGAATCGTGCTGCCATGGAAGATATTGTGAACGGACGAATGACCTTCCAGAGGGCGTTTATGTCAGGCATTATGAAGCGAATGAAGGGAGATTTCCGAATTCTCAGAACACTGGATCAGATGTTTCCCTTTGAAGAAAATAATAGATAGGAGCAAAACGATGAAAAAGGAAGATTGTATTTTCTGTAAAATTGCAAACGGAGAGATCCCTTCCAAGACATTATACGAAGACGGGGATTTCAGAGTAATCTTGGATCTGGGACCGGCTACCAGAGGACATGCGCTGATCCTGCCCAGGGAGCATGCGGATAATCTCTATGAACTGCCGGAGGATACAGCGGCAAAAGTATTTGTTCTTGCAAAAAAGATGGCAACAAAGATGACAGAGAAATTACATTGCGATGGTCTCAATATCGTACAGAATAATGGAGAGGCTGCCGGACAGACCGTTCGCCATTTTCATATGCATTTGATTCCCCGTTATGAGAATGATGGACAGCATATTTTATGGAATCCCGGGAAAAGTACACCGGAAGAACTGGAAGAGATTCGCAAAACCATTACCGAATAACAGGGAGAAACCATGAGAACAGTAGATGTAGCTACTTTGACGCAAAATATCAAAGAAATGTGCATAGAGGCCAATCATTTCTTATCTGAGGACATGAAGACGGCATTTACAAAAGCGGAACAGCAGGAAAAAGCACCTTTGGGGAAGCAGATCCTGCAACAGTTGCAGCAGAATATGGATATTGCAGGCAAGGACATGATTCCCATCTGTCAGGATACCGGAATGGCGGTTGTATTTCTGGAAGTGGGTCAGGATGTGCATCTGACAGGGGGCAATGTGGAAGATGCCGTCAACGAAGGTGTCAGACAGGGATATGTGGACGGTTATCTGCGAAAATCTGTGGTGAAGGATCCCATTTACCGGGAGAATACGAAGGATAATACACCCGCGATCATTCATTATAGTATTGTTCCGGGGGATCGTGTCAGGATAACCGTGGCACCAAAGGGATTTGGCAGTGAGAATATGAGCAGAGTATTTATGCTCAAGCCAGCAGACGGAATAGAAGGCGTGAAGAACGCAATCCTGACGGCGGTAAAGGATGCAGGACCGAATGCGTGCCCTCCTATGGTGGTCGGAGTGGGCATTGGCGGTACTTTTGAAAAATGTGCATTGATGGCGAAGAAAGCATTGACACGTCCGGTGGATGAACATTCGGAGATACCCTATGTGAGGGAACTGGAAGAAGAGCTGCTGGAGAAGATTAATAAAACAGGCATCGGACCGGGAGGACTGGGCGGATCAACCACAGCACTGGCGGTCAATATTAATACATATCCCACACATATAGCGGGATTGCCGGTAGCTGTAAACATCTGTTGCCATGTCAATAGGCATGCAGTTAGAGAGATCTGAAGTAAAGATGTCCGGATATTATAATAATTGGAGTGTAAGCGACATGGATAAATATGTAAAAGTACCTCTCAGCGATGAAGATGCCCGCTCTCTGAAATCAGGAGATTATGTATATCTGACAGGGACCATCTATACAGCCCGGGATGCGGCACACAAGAGAATGCAGGAAGTTCTGGACAGGGGAGAAACACTTCCTATAGGAATGAAAAATAACGTAATCTACTATATGGGACCGTCTCCGGCGAGAGAAGGCCGTCCTATAGGGTCTGCAGGCCCGACAACAGCCAGCAGAATGGATAAATATGCACCGGGATTATTGGATCTGGGACTGAAGGGGATGATCGGAAAAGGAAAAAGGTCACAGGCAGTCCGGGATGCCATTGTAAGAAACGGAGCGGTATACTTTGCAGCCGTAGGTGGTGCAGGAGCACTTTTGTCCCGCACAATTACCTCTTCTGAGGTCATTGCATATGATGATCTTGGAACAGAAGCTATCCGTAAACTGACCGTAAAGGACTTTCCTGCGATTGTAGTAATTGATGCAGAAGGTAATAACCTGTATGAAACGGCGGTAAAAGAATACAACGAAGAGTAGACTGGGGCGGACTATGTATAGAATCATACTGATGGTGGTAAGACTGTTCTATAAGGTGCCGTATTATCTGATTCGGATATGGTGGCTGGGAACCAGAAAGAATTTTGACCTGGAAAAGAACTATGCATTTATCAAAAAGGTAACAAAAGCGGCAAACCGTGCCGGAAGAGTAACCATAGAGAGCTATGGTGTGGAAAATATTCCGAAAGAAAACGGGTTTATCTTTTTCCCAAATCATCAGGGAATGTTTGATGCACTTGTGTTTCTGGAGTCCTGCCCGGTTCCTTTCTCTGTAGTCTATAAGAAAGAAGTAAGCAATGTAATCCTGTTAAAACAAGTATTTCGGGCATTGCACGCGATTGCCATAGACAGAGAAGACATTAAGCAATCGCTTCAGGTGATCAATCAGATGACAGAAGAAGTAAAGCAGGGCAGAAACTTTCTGATCTTCCCGGAAGGAACCAGAAGCCGTATGGGAAATCAACTGCTTCCATTTAAGGGAGGAACATTCAAAAGCGCAGTCAGAGCAAAGTGCCCCATTGTACCATGTGCTCTGATTGATTCTTACAAACCGTTTGATGAGAAGTCCATAGCTCCGGTTACGGTAAAGCTGATCTATTTACCGCCAATCTGTTATGAAGAGTATAAACAGTTGAAAACACCGGAGATTGCGGACATTGTAAAAACGAAGATTGAAGAAGCTATTCGGCAATATTCATAAACAATATCTACAATTAGGAAAATAATAAAAAAAGCAATTGACAAAAGCATAGAGCTTATGTATAATAACTTTTGCGTCACGAAATGACGCCAATAACATATTGGTAGAGACGATGTTCGGTTCATGGAGAAATACTCAAGAGGCTGAAGAGGCGCCCCTGCTAAGGGTGTAGGTCGGGCAACCGGCGCGAGGGTTCAAATCCCTCTTTCTCCGTTTACTACCAATAGGAAGTAAAAGAAGAATCTTAAGAGATTGAGATTTCTTTTTTTACGCCATTTCCACCATTATGTAAATGCTTTGAAAAATAAATGTAAAAAGTTGTTGACAAAGCACGGAGCAATGTGGTAGTATGAAACTCCACCGCGAAAATGAAAGTTTTCCGGTTGAGAAAAAGATTTGAAAAAATCGAAAAAAGTTGTTGACAAACAAAAGCGGTTATGATAAGATATCAGAGTTGCCGCTGAGAACAACAGCAACGAATGAACGAGCTCTTGCGAAGCAAGAGGTTATGATCTTTGACAAATAAACAGTAAT